>JBCCWS010000004.1 GCA_039193195.1 Pseudomonadota bacterium | reverse complement strand
GTGCTCAAGGAAAGCGCACGGCAGGCATAGGCGTGCAGTTTAGTGAGCAGGACCGCGGCGCGACCCAGGAGAAGATTGAGAACTACCTAGCTGGCAAGCTCACCAACGACCGTCCGACGCACACGATGTAGCGTGTCCTAGTGTCCTGAGTTAGAAGTTCGGTGATGACTTCGCGGCACCTTTTCGCCCCTGAACACGTTGCTCCTCCTCCCGTTGGACCTGCCACGCTCGTCGTCGCGCCGCGCTCAGGGACAAAACTCGCGTGCGAATTCATCAAAGAACTTCCAACTCAGGACACTAGGTGCCGACACCTAGCGATGTCCGGCGATACCGTCCTTCACCACGTAGACATCAAATCCCCGCTCCGCGAGTAGATACGCTGCCGCCGTCGAGCGCCCTCCGTCATCGCACACGGCGATCAGCTTCTCCGCCGGGTCTAGCGATCGCGACTTCATGCGGATCATGAACAGCGGGATCGGGATCGCATCTTCAAGGGTGCCGTTCTCCGGCACCTCGGTCGGCAGGCGTACGTCCAGCCAGCGTGCCTCTTTTGTCAGCACCATACCCTGAGCCTGCTCGTAGTCGACGAACTTGAGCATCGGCTCGCAGAGCAGCTCGAAGAAGTCTTCATTGGACAAGCGCATCACGGCGCCGTCTGTGTTCATCGTGACCGACGCAGTGCGCTCGCGGCCCGAGAGGAGTGCCTCCTCACCGAAGGTATCTCCGGGATTGAGCGTTGCCAGCACGAAACCGCCTGTGCTGCTGTGCGGAGAGGTGCGGGTTACGGAGGCGGAGCCTTCGGTGACGAAGTAGAAATAGTCACCGGGATCACCCTGACGCACGAGGGTTTCACCCGCGGAGGTGGGTCGCCGCTCGAGCTTCAAGAACAGCGCCTGAATATTGCCCGGGGGAATTCGTTGGAACAGCGCCGAGTGAAGGAGGGCGCTCATCCAATCATCGCCGGCACCTTCCTCGCTGTTCAGGTCGCTGACTTCGTAGGATCCGGTCTTGTCCCAGGTCAGCATGATCTCGAGGAACTCGCTCTCGACCACGAGAAGCTGCGTGGTCTTCTCAGCACGCAAGCCCAGGCGCCGTGGCTTCATCGGCGCGAGCTCTGCCTTGGCCTCGGGGCTGCCTTCCTCCACCGTGCGTACGCGGCGGCCTTCGTCGGTGTAGAGCCCGACGGAGCCATTCATTAGGAAGTACGAATACTTGTCGTTGTCGCCCGAACGAAACGCCCAATCGCCGCTTTTGAGGTCGATGCTCCGGGCGCGCTCCATAACGGCTTTGAGATTGTCGTTGCGCAGGCCTTCGAACGGGGACAGGCGGCGCACCGCGGACACGGTGACGCCGCCGCTCAGGGCGGAGCCTATCTGCGAGTCGGAGCGGGTTACAGCACTTGCCATTGCACTCATCCTACACTACCCACCACGCACCAAAAGGCCGTCGCTCCAGCGAGCGGTTGGCGCCCTGGCACGCGCGATTGATGCCCTCGTGCACTGAACCCTTTGATTTCCATGGCCCTCGCCTTAATGAGAAGGGCGCTAGGTTGGCTCGCCGCCGCTAGCGCAAATTCCGCTCTTGGCAAGAAGAGCGCCATCGGAAGCGCTTCCCCCGCACGCGGATCTCGGCCAGCGGCCTACCCGCTCTATGTTCTACTGCGCAGGTTAGCAGTGGGTAGGTGCATTACCCGGTACATCGTTCACATTTCATGATCGTTTACGTCGATCGGTCGGTCGCAACAGGGCGCGGCCGGCGATCCTCGCCCACGTGAACGTAGGTGATGCACGCCGTCGCGACCTGAAGCGGCAACGCCTCATGGCGCCCGGGTCGATCTACGCGGATATCGATGGCAACCCGCAAGGAACTGGTGCCCACTTCCGCCACGTGGGCATAGCAGGAGACGACGTCACCTACGTACACGGGCTGGAGGAAGCGAAACTCGTTCACAGAGACAGTAACGACTTTTCCCCCGGCGCGCTGATAGGCGAGGATCGCGCCGGCCAGATCCGCGTGTGACATGAGCCAGCCGCCGAAGATGTCGCCGAGCCAATTCGCATCGCGCGGCATGGCCATGGTGCGGGCGGTCGCGACGCCCTTTGGGGCGCCGTGCTCGGGAGCGTACATATCGCTCATGGCGTGGCGCGCAGGGTGTCCCACCCCGAATCCGGAGTGAATCGCGCACCGTGGCGCTCAGTGAGTGCAGCAAGTTCGGCGACGATTGTGTCGACACCGCGGCGCTGGGCGTAGTGGATGGGGCCACCCGTGAAGGGCGCGAATCCGGTGCCGAAGATGATGCCTGCATCTAGCAGCTCGGGATCTTCGATGACACCTTCTCGCAGGCAACGAATGGATTCGTTGAGCATGGGCAAGATCAGGCGCTGGGCCAGCTCACGTCCCTTTCCGTCCTCCGGGTCAGGGCCGATGAGGGGCTTGCCTCGGCGCCATTGATAGAAACCTTCGCCTGCCTTTCGCCCCAGCTTGCCCTCGGCCACCATGCGCTTCAGCCTCTCAGGTACGTCGAGGTCGAACTCCTCAGCGAACACGCCGGAGACGAGTAGACAGACGTCCAGGCCGATCGTATCGGCAAGTTCCACCGGGCCAACCGGCATGCCGAAGTCCCTAGCCGCGCGGTCGATAGACGAGAGCTCAATGCCCTCTTCGATGGCGGCGAACGCCTCCATTAAGTAGGGCATGAGCACCCTATTGACGACGAAGCCGGGTGCGCTGGCGCAGGGTAACGGCAGTTTACCGATCTGCTTTACCAAGGCGCACCCGCGATCCAGCGCGGCCCTGTCGGCTTCGGGGGCAGCGATCACCTCCACCAGCGGCAGTTTGGCAACTGGATTGAAGAAGTGTAGGCCGATCAGTCGTTGCGGCGCCTGCAAGATCTCGCGAATGCGCTCGAGACGGATGCTGGAAGTGTTGCTTGCAAGCACCGCATCTGGCCGCGCTGTCGCTTCCACCTTGGCGAACAGGGTGCGCTTGGCCTCCAGGTTCTCGTAGATTGCTTCGATGATGACGTCGGCATTGGCGATGCCGTTGCCGTCTGGATCGGGGAGCAAGCGGTCGTAGGCAGCGGTGATCGCTTTCGGTTCACGCAGGCGGCGCTTGAACAGGCGACCGGCGCGCTCGATTGCGGGCACGAGGTCCTTCGCCTCCCGGTCTTGGAGCGTTACCCGTAGCCCCTTCATGGCACACCACGCCGCGATGTCACCTCCCATTAGCCCCGCGCCGATCACGTGGACGTGGCGCGCGGGTGCCATGCGCGGGGCCAGCGCCTTGAGTCGATCTTGTAGGCCGAACACACGCACCAGGTGCCGAGAGGTATGCGAGCACATGAGAGCGGCGATGGAACGCGCCTCCGCCTCCAGGAACGTGCCGTGGCTGGCGTCCCCGTGGCATCGCCACAGGTCGATGATCGCATAGGGGGCGGGGTAGTGAGCCTCGCGTGCTTCCCGGCTAACCTGGCGGCGTAACTGGCGGACTAGCACACCGCGGGTAAAGGGCGTATCGAGAAGTGTTTGCACGATGGGGCGTCGGCGCACCGGGGGTGGCGAGAGTGCCAAGCGCTGTCCGGCGCGCTGGAGATGGCGTGCCGGCACGATCTGGTCGACTAAACCGATCCGTTTGGCCTCGCGGGCACGTACGTTACGTCCCGTGAGCATCATGCTCATGGCGGGTACTGGGCCGAGCATGCGAATGCTGCGCACGGTGCCGCCAAAGCCGGGGTGGATCCCCAGCTTGACCTCGGGGAGGCCAAGGGTTGCAGACGGTTCGTCGACCATTACTCGGTAGCGGCACGCCAAGGCGAGCTCCAGCCCGCCGCCCAGGGCGAAGCCGTTGATCAGAGCGACCGTGGGGCAGGGGAGTTCGGCGATCTGCTCCATGATCAGCTGCCCCCGGCGAATCAGCGCGTAGGCCTGATCGGCGTCGGCAAGGCGCTCGAACTCCGTGATATCGGCGCCGGCGATGAAGCCGCGCTTGGCAGAGCGAAACATCACTGCCCTGGGTGAGCGGTCCACTAGCGCGCTCAGCAGCGTATCGAGCTCTCCTAACACGGCGCTGGAGAGTACGTTGGTACTGCTTCCCGCGCGGTCCAGGGTTAGGCGCCACACGCCGTGCTCATCAATGTCAGCTTGCCAGTGTTGGCAGGGCGGGAGCGAGCCCTGCCGGCTGTGGGTGTCGCTGGCACCGCCCGGGAGTTTGGGCTGACTGCTGGGTGTCTTCATAAGGTGAGGTTCCGGACTATGCGGTTCATGACAACTAGGTGCGTGTTCTAAGCCTGTCGCTCCACCAGCATGGCGCCGCCCTGCCCGCCGCCGATGCAAAGGGTGGCCAGAGCCCGGCGTCCTCCCGTGCGCTTGAGTACCTCGAGGGCGTGCAAGACGATCCGCGCGCCGCTCGCCCCTACGGGGTGTCCCAGGCTGATCGCCCCTCCGTCCACATTGAGGCGATGGATCGCGAGCGTGCCCAAGGCCCCGTCAAGGCCTAGCTGCTTGGTGCAGTAGGCGTCGTCCTCCCAGGCGGCGATGCAGGCTAGCACCTGACCGGCGAATGCTTCGTTGAGCTCCACCGAGTCGAGATCGGTCAGAGAGAGCTCCTGACGTTTGAGGATAGGCGTTGCCGCGTGGACGGGCCCGAGGCCCATCTGCGCAGGGTCGAGGGCAGCCCATTCAACGTCTACGAGCTTGCCCAGCACAGGTAAGCGGTAGCGCTCGACTGCATCGGCGGAAGCCAGCAACAGCAGCGCCGCGCCATCGGTCACCTGGGAGCTGTTTCCGGCGGTCACCAAGCCGACGGAGCGGTCGAAGAAGGGGCGCAAGCGCGCGAGCTTCTCGGTGCTAGAATCGCGGCGAAGGCCATCGTCCTCCTCGTGCAGGCGCCCGCGCGTATCAAAGAGCGGTGCCACTTCCCCCATGCGCCCTTCATCGTAAGCTCGCGCGAGGCGTTGGTGGCTGTTTACCGCATAAGCGTCCATAGCCGCGCGGGTGATGGCGAAGCGGTGTGAGATCACCTCGCAGGTCTGGCCCATGTTGAGTCCAACGATCGGGTCCGTAAGGCCGCGTACCAGACTCAACACCGGGGAGAGGTGCTTTCGGCGCAGGCGGGTCAGGGTCGTGAGCTTGGCCAGCGGCGTACGAGCCTGATTCAAGGCCGCCAGCAGAGTGACTGCATCGTCGTTGAACAAGACGGGAGCGCGGCTCATCGCTTCCGTACCACCAGCGAGGGCGAGCTCGCAGCGCCCCAGAGCGATGTCTTTGGCGGCGCTGTCGAGGGCTTGCATCGCCGATGCGCAGTTGCGCATGACCGTGTACGCGGGCACATGCTCACCGCAGCCTAGGCGCAGGGCGATGACCCGAGCGATGTTGGCCTCGTCGGGCGAAGGCATTGCGCAGCCAATGACGAGTTCATCCACGTCCTCGGGCCTCAAGGGCAAGCGCGCCAGCAGCTGCCGACCGGCCTGCACGGCCAGATCCGAAGCGGCGAAGACACCCGGCTTCCCGCGCGCCTTAAGGAAGGGGGTTCGCAAACCGTCGACGAAGTAAACCGGACGGCCGGTCAAGGCAGTCTTGGCGATGGGGGGCCTCCTATGGGGGCTTGGCTAGTCCTGCGGCGTGCGCTCACGCGAGGCAAGCGATGGATTGGCAACTGCGCTAGCAGTGTAGCGCAGGCGGCGCCCAGTAGGTCCGACGACCCTAGTCACCCAGCCGGAAGGCGAGGCGAGTGCGGACGCGCTGTGACAGGGGGCGTCCGAGGTAAGTACGCGGTTGCAATTGCCACTGACGAATCGCCGTCAGGGCAGCATCGCGGAAGTTCGCCGTACGGGCGGAGTCGAGTACCACGATGTCGCTGATGCTGCCGTCCTCCTGCACGAGAAACTCCACTTCCACCCAACCTTCTGCGCCGCGCTGGCGGGCGACCGTCGGGTATCGGGGGGGAACGTAGTTGGCAAACTCAAACTCGTTCAGGTTGGCAATGCGTTGGCTCTCCGCCACGTGGCGTGCGTCGGCGACTTGTTCCCGCAGCGTCGGCAAGCGCTGGTCGTTTTCGTTGACCATGGCGGCTTCGGTAATCCACCCCTCGGCGGAGTCGAAGTCGCCTCCTTCAATGCGCTGGGTAACGCCGTCGACCAACTTGTTGAGATAGGCGCCCCGCAGGCGCGCCATCGCGACTTGGTCGGCCTGCAAGTAGTCGAGCTCCGAGATAAGCTGCTTGGCGTTCTCCCACTCCGGGGAGAGCAGCCTGTCCTCCTCGATCGCCGCGCGTGCAGAGACCAATAGCTGGCCCAACCGTACCTCTAGGGCCCGCTCTCGCTCGGACTGAGCCTGCGCCTCTACGCGGGCTGCTTCGGCTTGGAGAATCGCCGCCTCGTTCGCAGAGGCCTCCGCCGCCGCTGCGGTGGCGGCGGCGCTACGCAGACTGCCCAATTCATCCCAAGCATTTTGCAACCCGTCCTGGCGTCGGCTAGGTATCGCCTCTGCCCGGGAGAGCATGTCGCTCGCGAGGTCGAAGTTACTCGAACGGGCTAGCACTTGTGCCGTGTTGATCAGGCGGGAACGCTCCGTCTGCAGCTGTTGCTCCACCAAGGCCACGAGGCGATGGCCCGGACGCAGCGACTTGGCAGCCGCGAGCTGATTGATGGCGGTTTGTACTTGCTCTTGGGCAAGGGCGCCGGTGGCTCGCTCAAGAACGATCTCCGCGAGGCGGTCAAGGCCTAGATTGGCTTGCGCATGTTCTGGGTCGAGTTCGAGTACGGACTCGTAGTAGCCCCGCGCGTTTTGCTCGGGCGGCGAGAAGTACTGCTCGGCGGCCATGGCGAGGCTCGCGTTATCAAGTAACCGATCAATCTCATTCGGTAGTAAGGCGTCGCCTGCCTCAACGCTCGGCAGGGCAGCACCGTCCACGGTGACCGCATTTGCCACGCTGACGAGGGCATCTGTGTTCGTCGAGCCCATGCCGAAGGCGCCACCGGCGAACCAAGCGGCCGCCGTGCCGACGCCTACTAGGGCACTCACCTGAAGGAGGAGGAGGCTCGGCTGGCGGGATAGGATGGGCATGTCGTCTCAATCCCCGGCGGTAGGGTCAGAAGAAGTGCTCAGTCGTCTTGAGCGCCGGTCAGGAAGCGGCTGACGCGCCGCAGGCGATCGCTCAACAAGGCGCCTGTGGTTGGCGCGTGGGCCGCCGCGCTCGGCAGGGCGCGAGTGTCTACCAACGGCGGATCTACGACCACCGGAGGGGCGGCGATAGCGGTGTCCATCGCGTCGGCGTCGTGGGTCGCGACGGCGTGCGCCCAGCTGAGGGCGCCGAACAGTTGCTGGGACGTGGGCAAGGCGTAGAGCAGGCTGATGATGCCTGGTACCCGCGCCGGAAGCTCAAACAGGGTGGCGCACTCCGACACTTCGGCAAGCACCAGGATACTCAGTTCGGGCGCAGCGCCCAAAAGGGTGCGGGCCGTACGCTCCACAGCACGCGCCGATCGTCCCCTGCCGTCGACCAACACCACCGAACAGGAGGAGCTGCAGATGGCGTTAAGTGCCGCGTCAGGCGTCGCTGCGTCGACGACCACGTGCGCGCGCTCGAGGCTGCGGCGCAGCTCCGCGCGGGTGATCGCATCGTCCGACAGAAGCAGTACTTCCGTGGGTACTAGGGGCCGTGCAGCTGCATCCGCAGGCCTTGCGCGCGATGCGCTGGCTGCCGCGCGGTGTTCAGCATGCCCCAGGCCACCGAATGGTTCCGCTAGAGGCGTGTCCGGAAGTACGCCGTTTATGCCTGACTCGGGGGCGGACGGGGCAGTTACCTGGACCGCCGGTGATGTGCTCTCGTCGGCGCGCGGTGGCCGCGTCGATTTGTCATGCAGCATGCTCGCGAAGACCCGCTCCGTGTCCGTCGGGTCATCGTAAGCGTCCTCCTCCACGGTAATGCCGTGGGCGCTCCACACGCGTGTACTGATCGGCCGACTGTCCGTCGTGTCGCCGGGTGAAGGCGCGGCGTCCGTGTCCTCGCTCTCGCTGCCCGGTGCGGCGGTCGCGTCGACCTCCGCCAAGGGCGCGGGGACACTGTCCGCGGCGCTGGCGGCGGACCGCTCGGTGTTCGCTGGGACCGTGTCCGCTTTGGCGAGGGGTACATTGCCCGTTGTGGCTGCCGCATCGCTCACTCGCGGTGTTCCGCCGAACGTGTGCTCCGCGCCGTCGAGGGTGCGATGCAGGCCGGAGTCATCATCGCGCAGCGAGAGTACCGGACGTGTCCCCTCCTGGTCGTCTCGAAGCGGGTCGTTGGCGGCGGCGCTATCAGGCTGTGCGGCGCTGGCGGCCGCTCGTACCAACGCACTCGCGCGACCCACCCGGGCGGTTCGCCCCGCCTGGGCGATCGTGGCCCGTAGCACATCCGGAGCACAGGGCTTGGAGAGCACACGAAACAGTTGAGCGCGGCGAATCGTCGCGGCGTCGTAGGGCTGCTCTCCCGCACCCACGAGCAGGATGCGCGCAGCCTCAGGCGCGCGCAGCCGTACCCAGTGCAAGAGATCGAGGCCGTTCGTATCTGGGAGCCGATCGTCCGCGACCACGACATCGACTGGTGACTCGTCCAGCGCCTGCAGAGCCTCGTGCACGTGCGTTGCCCCGATGACATCGTGGTCGTGACGGAACATCGCCCGCAGGCTGTTTAGCACCCGCCGATCAGCATCGACGAAGAGCAACTTCAATCGAGCGGCTGCTTCGAGTCGATCTTCTGGGTTCATCCCGGGGTCTGTCCGTATGTCGGCATGGTGATGGCTCAGCTCGCGGTGGCCTGCTCGCTATCGCTGTCGCTAGCGCTAGCGCTAGCGCTAGCGGAGGAGAGTATCGCGGCCTCTGGCTCCTGTTGGGCGAGTAGCACTGGCAGGGTGATGGTAATCGTCGAGTCCGCGCTGGCTTCGCCTCCCTGTAGCTGCCCCCCCGCGCCGGCGATCAGTTTACTGGCGATCGCAAGATCGAGCCCAGCACTCGCACCGGAGTCGCTCGTCGACTGTGCCGCCGCTAACATCAGGTGCACCCTTTGCCCGTCCCGATGCGCGCTCGCCATGATCGATTGCCCACCGCTGCTCGCGTCCTTTGGCGCCAGAGCGGTGAACGCGCGCAACAGCCCCCGTTGCAGTGGCTCTTGCGAGGCATCGACAATAATCGGCCCGTCGAGTGCCACCGTGACGGGCGCGTCGGCTCGGTCGGCAGCCCACTGGCCGGCGACCTGGGCCACCAGCGCCGCCAAGTCCGGCGCTGGCGACTGATCCGTGTGCTGCAGTCCCGACATGATGGAGCCTACGTCACGCGTTAGGTCATCCAAGCCATCGGCGTTGTCCTGTAGCAGGCCACGCACCTCGACTACGCTGTCCGTGAGGTTGTTCTCGCGCAAAGACCGCCGCAGGGCGGTTAAGCCATCGGCGACCCGCTGACGATCGGTTTGCTCGCCGCTGAACAGGGCCAGCGTTTGGGCGGTTTGATCGACGAACCCTTGAAGTTCGTCGAGGCGTTCATCGACCAGGGTCGTGTTGCTGCGCAAGTACCACAGGGGGGTGTTCATCTTCGAATCGATCTGCGCGGCGACCTGCTCGAGTCGATCGGCGTGTCGACGCTGCGCGAGGCCACGCTGTGCGAGTTCAAGATCGGCGATCGCATCGTCCAGGGTGGACAACTGCTCGGCCAAGCGCAGCTGCACGGCCGTCTGGGCCTCGAGGTCCGGGTCGACTTGCGTAGGGTCCGCGACGACAGCGGGCGCTGGCTCTTCCGGCTTGCGCAGTCCGACGAGGAGCAGGGCAATGAGAGAGAGGGCGGAGAAGGCGGACAGGGCGGCCCACCCCTGTGCTGCCCCAAGGTTGGTAGACCCCCGCAGGAGGCTAGCTTCTGCCTGCCGGGCGAGGCGAGGAACCGATAAGGCTTCGAGTTGGGCGAGGGAGGCGTCGGCCAGGGGCCGGTCCGCCGCTACGCTCTCGACCGCGTCGAGAAGCGGCGTCAGGTAAGGAAGGTCTACCGTATCGGCACGCAACAATTCCGCGTCATCGCTCAGGGACGTTTGGTCCGTGCCCCCGCCACGGCGCGCGGCATCGACGGCACGGGTGAGCAGGGAGAAGGCGCGTTCGGCGGTCAGGCTGTTACCGCCCTCGCGCAGCTGGCGCACCACCTGCGGGCCCTGCCCCTGCAACCAAGCGACCTGATTCGAAAGACGCGCCCGGTGATCGACCAGGGCGCCACCTGCCGTGAGCGCATCCCGCCCCGCCAGCACCAATGCTTGCGCCTGCGGGTCGTTGGCGTCAGCCAACGCGTCGATGGCCGTATTTAGTTCGGCGAGCGAACGGTCGCCGCGAGCGGAGGCGTCCGCGGTAAGCTGATATGGGTCGAGGTTGGTGAGCAGGTCGGCGTACTCGACGGCGATGCGTCGGACTGCGGGCACCTGGGCCGCGTCTGCCCCGGCAGCGTTCGAGGTCGGCCTCGAAGCCAGAACAAGCAACACCAGCGCGCCGCACAGCACGCCGGCTGCCAACCATGCGCCGATCGCTTTGAGCAAGTGTGCCCCCGGTGGTGTTAACTCCTCGCCGGTGTGTCCCAGCGTGAATCCCCCCGAGATTACCACCGCAAGTTGCTAGACGACAGTGGTCATTCGGGGAGAAATATGTCCTCACGATGGACGGTTTGGGACATGCTGATCAGGGATTTGCGCGAGCACGGATGAGTATGTGTCGGCGAATGCCTGGGGCATTCGAGTCGCGCGTCCCGTGTCTAAGTTGATGCAGGCAAACTCGGTGCGGGCTCTGAGCAGCGTGCGCCCGTCACGCGCATTTCGAATCTGGAATCTGCGGACGATGCGGATGATGCCGTCGCATTCGACCACCCAGGTGGCTAGCGCCAGCGGCTCCTCGGGGTAGGCGGCGGCGAGGTAGTCGTACTCGCACCGTCGAATGACCATCGCGCGGCGCGTGGCGCGGTAGGTCGCGAGGGTGATGCCCAAACTCGCTGAATGCGCCCAGCTCACCCGTTCGCACCAGCGCATGTAGCTGGTGTTGTTGGCGTGGCCCAGGCCATCGATGTCCTCCTTGGCCACGGCGTGCTCGATCAGAAACGGCCGCGGCAGATCCCAGCCCTCGCCTACAGGTTCGCTCAGCTCGGGCGTCGTCACGGCGCGATCCTCTGGCCGTCCCAGGCGAAGCAGTGCCCCGAGTCTTGCTTCCCCAGGCTGCTCAACACCTCCAGCAATGCGGCGGCGCTGCGCTCTGGCGAGAACAGCTGCTGTTCGGGAACACCGCTGCGGAAGGGCGCCGATAGGTCCGTGGCCACGGTGCCTGGATGTAGGCCCACGCAAACGCAATCGGGCAGGCGCCGGGCCCATTCGATCGCCAAGGTTTTGGTGAGCATATTCTGGGCTGCCTTAGATGCGCGGTAGGCGTACCACCCACCGAGCCTGTTGTCCGAGATGCTGCCCACGCGAGCGCTCAGGGAAGCGAAGAGGCTCCGACCGGATGTTGGCAGCAGGAACATAAAGTGTTGCGCGACTAGCATCGGTCCTGTCGCGTTCACTGCAAACGCGCGGGCGAGCGCAGCGGCGCTGAGGTTCTCAAGGCGTTTCTCGGGCTGATGGGTTGCGTCGTGCAGCAGACCCGCCACGTTGATCACCAGCCTCAGTGACTGCGCCTTAGGCAGCCGTTGCGCCACCTCCTGGGCGGCCGTGGCAATCGAGTCGGGTGCCTCCAGATCGAGCGGGACCGCCAGAAGACGCGAATCGTGTTGCTCGGCCAGCCTCGCCAGGGCCGCCGAGCGTTTCGGCTGGCGACTAGTGGCGACGACGCCGAGGATGCTCTCGCGGGCGAGCAGCGCCTCCACAAGCGCAGCGCCGATCCCGCGCGAAGCTCCCTGCACCAGGGCCCAGGCGGGCGTCTCGATCAGTTTGTCAGGCACTCAGGGTCCTTAGGATGTGGGCTTGCTGAGGTCGCAGCGCTCGCATTCCGCCACGCAGGTCAGCCAGGGCAGTGTGCTTGACCCGATAGGTCTGGGGCACGCTAGCCCGGAAAGGAATGCCGCCTTGACCGCTTCTTTGTGCGTATAGCAGGATTGCTGCTATGCACCGCACGGCATGGGCTCCCACCCATGTCAGGCCAAACCAGGGGCGCTTGGAGCTCTCTCCCGGCGCCCTTGTTGTCTCTGGCCAAACTGGGGAATGCGGTCGGAGGTGGAATGACGACACTGAGCAAGCGAGCCGCCGAGGCTCACCCGCAGCACGGTTTGTGGCAACCTGATTTCGAAAGGGACAGCTGCGGTTTCGGGTTGATCGCCAGCATCGACGACCGCCCGGATCACCGCCTTGTCTCGCGCGCCATCGAGGCCCTGAGCCGACTCACCCACCGTGGTGCGGTCGCCGCTGACGGTCGCTCCGGAGACGGCTGCGGCCTCCTGATCCGACGCCCTGACTCGTTTCTTCGCGCGGTCGCCGCCGCTGCCGACATCACCCCCGCGAAGCGCTTCGCGGCGGGCAACGTGTTCCTGCCCACGGATCCGTCGCGCGCGAAACAAGCTCGCCAGGCCCTCGAGCAAGCTGTCGAGGACGGCGGCTTGAGCTTCGTTGGTTGGCGGCAGGTGCCGGTCGACCTCGCGGCCTGTGGCGAGCAGGCCCTGGCCCTGCTCCCCATGGTCGAACAGGCGTTCGTGAACGCACCGGCAGACATGTCCCTCGGGCAGTTCGAGCGCCGCCTGTTCGTCGCTCGCCGGCGCGCCGAGATAGCGATGGCCAAGCGCGCGGATGACTTCTATATTTGCAGCCTCTCGAGCGACGCCATCGTCTACAAAGGGATGGTGCTGCCGCGACTGCTGCCTGAGTTCTACCTCGACCTTCGAGACGAGCGCTTGACCACGTCGGTGTGTGTGTTTCACCAGCGCTTCTCCACCAATACGCTTCCACAGTGGTCACTTGCACAACCGTTTCGATACCTCGCGCACAACGGTGAGATCAACACGATCCGCGGCAACCGCAACTGGGCCGAGGCACGACGTGGCCGCTTCACCTCGGACCTCCTCCCGGAGCTATCTGAGCTGGCGCCGCTGGTGTCGATGGAAGGGTCCGATTCTTCCTCGTTGGACAACATGCTCGAGGTGCTGCTCGCTGGCGGCTTAGATCTGTTGCTCGCGATGCGCTTGCTCGTTCCCCCCGCCTGGCAAGCGACGGCCAGCTTGGATCCCGATCTGCGCGCCTTCTACGAGTTCTACTCCTCGCATATCGAACCCTGGGATGGGCCAGCGGGCATCGTGATGGCCAACTCACGTTACGCGGCGTGCACGCTGGATCGAAACGGCCTTAGGCCGGCACGCTACTGGCTTACGGACGATCGCATCATCACGGTCGCCTCTGAGACCGGAGTCATCGACTACGAACCTGGCACCGTGGTGGCCAAGGGGCGCCTTGGTCCGGGCCAGATGATCGCGGTAGATCTCGAACATGCGCGGCTGCTGCATAGCGCCGACATCGACGAACGCCTCAAGCAGACCGCCCCGTACAAACACTGGTTGAAGGAGGGCGTGCGCTATCTCGACTCGCAGCTAGTGGACTCGCGCCTCGCCGCCGAGCCGATGCCGGCGGACACGCTACTCGCCTACGAGAAGATGTTCGGAGTCAGCAACGAAGAGCGTACCTCGGTAATCCGACCCCTGGCCGAGAGCGAGATGGAAGCCGTGGGCGCCATGGGAGATGATACGCCGATCGCCGTGCTCTCCCGGCGAGTCCGCTCGCCTTACGATTACTTTCGCCAGCAGTTTGCGCAGGTCACCAACCCGCCCATCGATCCGTTGCGCGAGTCGGTGGTGATGTCCTTACAGACGCAGATCGGGCGCGAATGCAACGTGCTCGATCCGCAACCCGATCACGCGCACCAGATCGTGCTCTCATCGCCCGTGCTTTCGCAGCGCAAGTTGCGCCAGATCTTGGACTTCGACGAGCACGGCGTTAGCCACGCGTTCCTCGACCTCAACTTCGCCTTGAGCATGAGCCTGGGCGAGGCGCTCCAAGCGCTATGTCAGCAGGCCGAGCAGGCGGTTCGCGCGGGTAGTCTGCTGCTCCTGCTCAGTGATCGCTACCTGACCCGAGAGAAGCTGCCGCTGCACGCGCTGCTGGCGACCGGCGCCGTGCATCAGCACCTGATCGAAACGGGCTTGCGCTGTCGCTGCAATCTGGTCATCGAGACAGGCACGGCGCGGGATCCTCATCACTTCGCTTGCCTCATAGGTAACGGCGCGACCGCCGTGTACCCGTATATGGCCTATCAGTGCTTGCACGATCTGAGTCGCAGCAACGAGATCAAGCAGGACTATCACTCGCGCCAGCTCGGTCGCAGCTATCGGCGCGGGATCCGCAAGGGCTTGCTGAAGATCATGTCCAAGATGGGGATCTCTACGATCGCGAGCTACCGGGGTGCTCAGCTGTTCGAAATCGTTGGTCTTCACGAGGAGGTGGTGGCGCGTTGCTTCCGCGGCACACCCAGCCGTATCCAGGGCGCCAACTTCGACGACCTGAGGGCGGATCAGCTGGCCCTCAGCGAACGCGCTTGGAACGAGCGCGCACCGAGGGAGCAGGGTGGCATCTACAAGTGGGTACACCGCGGCGAGTACCACATGTACAACACGGAGGTGGTGCAGTCTTTGCAGATGGCTGTGCGCACAGGAGATCGGGAGGACTACGATGAGTTCGCCCGCGCCGTTAACGAACGCCCCGTCTCATCCCTTCGTGATCTGTTCGACCTTAAGCCCCTCGGCGAGCCCGTTCCGCTGGAGGAGGTGGAGTCCGTCGAGACCATCACGCGGCGATTCGAATGTGCCGGCATGTCCCTTGGCGCGCTGTCGCCCGAAGCCCACGAGGCTCTCGCGATCGCAATGAATCGTATCGGTGGGCGCAGTAACTCGGGCGAGGGTGGGGAAGATCCCGCTCGTCACGGCACGGAGAAGCGATCGAAGATTAAGCAGATCGCGTCGGGGCGCTTCGGCGTTACTCCCGAGTATCTGGTCAGCGCGGAAGTTCTGCAGATCAAAATCGCCCAGGGCGCTAAGCCGGGTGAGGGTGGGCAACTACCCGGGCATAAGGTCGATCAAACGATCGCGCGCCTGCGCTACGCGAGCCCCGGTGTGGGATTGATCTCGCCACCGCCCCACCACGACATCTACTCCATCGAGGATCTCGCCCAGCTGATCTTTGACCTCAAGCAGGTGAACCCCGCGGCGCTCGTGTCCGTGAAGCTAGTGGCTGCGCCCGGTGTCGGTACCATCGCAGCAGGGGTGGCGAAGGCCTACGCCGATCTCATCACTATCGCCGGACACGACGGTGGCACGGGCGCCAGTCCATTGACGTCTATCAAGTACGCTGGGGGCCCATGGGAGCTGGGGTTGGCAGAGACTCACCAGACGCTGCGCGCCAACAACCTGAGGCACAAGACACGGATCCAAACGGACGGCGGACTGAAGACCGGCCTCGACGTCGTGAAGGCGGCCCTGCTCGGTGCCGAGAGCTTTGGATTTGGTACGGCGCCCCTGATCGCGTTGGGTTGCAAGTACCTGCGCATCTGTCACCTCAACAACTGTGCCGTAGGGGTCGCGACCCAGACCAAGGCGCTTCGGCAGCGCTTCTTTACGGGCTTGCCGGACATGGTGGTGAACTATTTCCGGTTCGTGGCCGAAGAGGTGCGCGAACTGATGGCCTCCCTGGGCGCTCGCACGCTGGATGAGCTCATCGGCCGGGTCGATCTCATCCGCCTGCGCGAAGGGGAGACTGAGCGCCAGCGACGCTTGGATCTCACACCGATTACCGCGGGCAAGGGGTTGGAGGACGGCGGTCACCTGTGCACCACACCGACCAACGACCCCTTCGACCGGGCCGAACTTGCCCAGCAAATGCTTGGCGATATGCGCAGCGCGATCGAAGCCGGTCACGGCGGACGCTTCCACTACACGGTGCACAACTACGATCGCTCTGTGGGAGCGCGCATCTCTGGGGAGATCGCTCGCCATCATGGCGATCAGGGCATGGCGCGAACACCGCTCGAGGTGCGCCTACAGGGTAGTGCCGGGCAGAGCTTCGGCGTGTTCAACGCCGGCGGCCTTCACCTACATTTGGAAGGGGATGCGAACGATTACGTCGGCAAGGGAATGGCGGGTGGCAAGCTGGTGCTATACCCGCCGCGTAGCTCTGGCTTCCGCGCGCGAGATACGGTCATCATGGGCAACACCTGCCTCTACGGCGCCACGGGCGGTGAGCTGTACGCGGCCGGTCTCGCGGGGGAGCGCTTCGCTGTGCGTAACTCCGGGGCCGTGGCGGTGATCGAGGGTGCTGGCGACCACTGCTGCGAGTACATGACCGGCGGCGCGGTCACCGTTCTCGGGCGTACAGGTGTGAACTTCGGCGCCGGTATGACCGGCGGATTTGCCTTGGTGCTGGATCTCGACCGTGACTTCGTCGACCGCTACAACCACGATCTCATCGACATCCACCGTCTCACGCCGGAGCGCATGGAGGCGCACAGTCAGTACCTGTTGCGCCAGCTCGCCACTCACGTCCAGGAGACGGGCAGCAAGTGGGCGCAGGAGATGCTTGATGACTTCCGCAGCGTGGTGGGGCGTTTTTGGCTAGTTAAGCCGAAAGCCGCCAGCATCGACAATCTCGTTGAGTCCTTGCGCCGCGCCAGCTAGGAAGGCTATTCAGATGGCACAAGATAAGCCTTTGCACTTCCTGGACACGCCTCGACGTGAACCGGAGAAGGCCCCCGCCAGCGAGCGGGTGCGTCACTTCGGAGAAATCTACGGGCACTACGGGGCCGACGCGGCGGCTGAGCAGGCCGCCCGTTGCTTAGGCTGCGGAGTTCCCTTTTGTGAATGGAAGTGCCCAGTGCACAACTACATTCCAGACTGGTTGCGCCTAATAGAGGAGGGCAATCTCTTTGAGGCCGCCGAGCTCTCCCATCGCACCAATTCGCTGCCGGAGATGTGCGGACGCATCTGTCCACAAGATCGGCTCTGCGAGGGCGCTTGTACCTTGAACGACGGTCACGGCGCCGTCAGCATCGGTGCGATCGAGCGCTACATCACCGATGAGGCCCTGAAGCGCGGCTGGCGTCCGGATTTGTCCTACGTGAAACCGACTGGCAGGCGCGCGGCGGTCATTGGCGCAGGGCCTGCTGGCCTAGGTGCCGCGGATATCCTCGCGCGCAATGGCGTGCAGGCTGTGGTCTACGACCGCTATCCCATGATCGGCGGGCTTCTTACCTTTGGTATTCCACCCTTCAAGTTGGAGAAGGAGATCGTGGAGCTGCGCCATAGCTTGATGGTGGACATGGGCGTGGAGTTTCGCCTCGGCGTCGAGGTAGGTCGCGACGTTGGCTTCGAACAACTGCTCGAGGAGTATGACAGCGTCTTCCTCGGCCTGGGCGCCTACACCGCCGTGACGGGCGAGTTCCCTGGAGAGCATCTTCCGGGCGTGTATCCGGCGCTGCCGTTTCTGATCGGAAACGTGAACCGGCTGCTCCGCGTTAGCACGGAAGACCCCTACATCAGCCTGAAAGACAAGCGCGTCGTGGTGCTCGGCGGCGGCGACACGGCCATGGACTGCAACCGCACTGCCCTACGCCAGGGCGCACGCAGCGTAACCTGCACCTATCGTCGCGATGAAGCGAATCTACCGGGCTCTCGCCGCGAGCTACGCAATAGCGTCGAGGAGGGCGTCGAGTTTCTCTACAACCGCCAGCCAGTGGCGATCGTCGGCGAAGAGCGGGTGGAGGGGGTTCGCCTGATGGAGACCCGCGTGGGACCGGCGCGCGGGCGTGGTGGCAGGAGGAGCACGGACGTGGTTGAGGGCACGGAGCATGTGATCGAAGCCGACGCGGTAGTCATCGCCTTTGGCTTCCGCCCGAGTCCGCCCGCGTGGCTCGCTGAACACGGTATCGAGCTGGCGTCCGGCGGAAAGCTGCGCGTTACGCAGGATGCGGAGCGTCCCTACCAAACGACCAACGAGAAGGTGTTTGGGGGCGGCGACATGGTGCGCGGTGCCGACCTGGTCGTCACCGCTGTGTTCGAGGGCCGGGAAGCGGCGCGGGGCATGCTTCACTACATGGGTGTGCCCCGGCAGCAGCAGGCCTAGTGGGCCGCTTGGTAAATAAGGGGACGCTCAGCGATTAGCATGGGCGCCAGGGCAAGGCGGTCGAATGCAGCCACAGCCGAGCTATGGCTGCATTTGACCAACGCTGCGATGGCGCCCGTGCTACTCGCCCTTCGAGTCTGCCCAGGGGCGGCGTCCACGGCGTTGCATCGCCTGCCAATGGCGATGCCATTGGCTGCGCGACGCGCCTTGCTGACGCTGCCCCTACGCAGACTGAGCGTTACCTAATTGACCAAGCGGCCCACTAGGCCCGGCCTCAGCGTTGTAGTACTTGGGCGACTACCTTAGCGAAGTGTTCGCTGGACAGGGTCGGCGTTTCGCTCTCGTTCGTGGCATCGCCGGCCCCGAGTGCGATCAAACACCCATTGGCGCCTACGGCCTTTCCCGCCGCTAGCAAAGGCATCGCCAGGGAAGCCGTGGTGCCCAGGGCGGAGCCTGGGTCGATCAGCATGGGGCAGTTGGTCTCATGGCGTAGGCGCGCCACTGCGCCGAGGTCCAAGGTGGTCTGCGTCGCATCGTCGATGGCGCCGATGCCCGCTTCGCAGAGCATGACCTGGCGATTGCCTTCTGTGCGCAGAATGTTCAATGCCCGCAGCAGCTCTCGGATACTGCTTCCGCGCCCACGCGTGAGCACGACAGGGCGCGCAGTTCGCCCGACCGCCCGCAGTAGATCGAGATGCTCCATATGCCGACCGTCCAGCCTCAGCGCATCGGCGGCAGCGGCCGCTTCGGCAACGTGCTCCACCCGCATCACCGTGGCGATCAACGGTAGGCGCGTGGCCCGGGCCGCCTCCGCCAGCCATTGCAGCTGACGTCGCCACCGTTGGGCATCCACGGTGAGCGCGTTGTCCTGCAGTCCGCTTACGAGCGCACTGGCGCCGGCTTGGGCCGCGTGTTCGGCCTCGGTCGCCGCCGCGCTCTTGGAGTTGGTGTGCGCGGGGCTGGCCATGATGGCGAAACGCTCGTCATCTACCGTCAGCGCGCCGATCCGCACCGGTACGATGGCACCTTGGCTCTCGGGTGCCGCCGAAGCGACTTCGGTTACCGCTACGGGCGCCTCTGCACCGCCAACCCACCGTTCGGGGGCAATAGCTGTCGCGCGAATCTGGTGCGAGGCGTAGCAGCCTAGAACCTTCAGGTACCGAGTCACCCGGGCTAGGCGTTGCAGGGTCTCGCGCATGGCCGGTGCGTCGACGTTGGCCTCAACGTCCACGTAGAACATCTCCTCCCACGGGTTGCCCATGATCGGGCGCGATTCCAGCTTGCACATGCTCAGGCCCGCGTCGCGAAACAAGGAGAGCGCTTCGACGAGCGATCCAGCCGTATCCGCCGTGGCCATCACGAGAGACGTCTTACAGGCGATGGGCAGTGGTACAGATCGCGCCTGGCGGGCGACGCACAGGAAGCGAGTCACGTTCTCTCGCTGGTTGGCGATGTTAGTTGCAAGTGGCACGAGGCCGTAGCGCTCGCCAGCCTGGCGGCTCGCGATGGCGCCTGCGCGGTGATCCGTTTCCTGTGCCGCGCGGCGTACTGCCTCCGCCGTTTCCAAGGATTCTTGGCGGCAGTGGCGCAGGCTAGACACGAATTTGCTGCACTGAGCGAAGCCTTGCGGGTGGGCGTAGATGCGATCGAGCGACTCGATGGTGGCGCCCGGTGCCGCCAACAGGCAGTGATCGATCTGCAGGGTTTCTTCGCCGATGACCGACAAGGGGGTGTGCATGAGCAGGTCGTACACCTCGTTGATGCCGCCGGAGGTGGTGTTCTCGATCGGCAGCATCGCGTAGTCGGCCGATCCCGACTCGACCGCTTCCACCGCTTGGGAGAAGGCGTCGAAGCCCAAAAACAGCAGTCGGTCTGCACGGCTTGCGAAGTGCTGCTGTACGGCGACTTGGCTGTAGGAACCCGTGTCGCCCTGAAAGGCGACCCGTATGCTCGGCGCGTCCACGGCGGGGTCGTTACTTTCCACCAATCGGGCCTGCTGCAGCCGAACGGAGTCATCGATGATGAGATGGAACACGCGAGTGACGTAAGGGGCGTCGAGGCCGTGAAACCTGCCGCGTTCGATCAATCCGACTAGCAAATCCTCCTCGCGCTCTTGGTCGCGGACTGCGCGCCCCGAGCTGGCCTTGGTCTGCGCGACGCGCACGGCGAGTTCTCGTCGCCGCGCCAGCAGCTCGATGAGCGAGCTGTCGAGCGTAGTGATCTCATCCCGCAGCGCGTCCAGCGCGCTGCCCGATACCACGGGGGCGGTGCCGTCGCCGTCGCCGGGTGGTTTATCGGCCATTGCCGGTGTCCTTGAGTTGCTGGTCGAACTTGGCGATCGCCCGGTGGCGTCGCCGGCCCCGCATTATCAGGCACGCAGGCGCCCGTGTCTGTGCGCCCGAGCCTCAACGGTGGCCACGCAAGATTGCTGCCATTGAACTCGGTGGGCTACATTGCCCGCGTTTGAAATCGTTGCCGCTTGGGGAGCAAGAGGGGGAGCAATGACGGAACTTGGTAAGGGAGAAGGCCATCGAGTCGCCGCCGCGAGCCGCACGCTTTGGCCGGCCGGGCTTGCGCTCGCATTGGTGAGTGGGGGGGTTGAGGCCCAATTGGAAGAGGTGGTGGTTACGGCGCAAAAGCGCGAAGAGTCTTTGCAAGACGTGCCGATTGCTGTCAACGCGATCGACGCAGGCACGCTGGAGAAGGCGGGCATCGTCGATATCCGCCAGCTCACCGCGCTCGCGCCGAGTCTGGTCCTGTCGAGCTCGGCGTCGGAGGCGGCCGGCACGGTCGCGCGCATCCGAGGCATAGGCACCACGGGCGACAATCCAGGCCTCGAGTCCTCTGTTGCGGTGTTCATCGATGGCGTTTACCGAAACCGTAACAACAATGCGCTGACCGACCTCGGGGGAATCGAGCGCATCGAAGTGCTGCGCGGGCCTCAGGGTACGTTGTTCGGTAAGAACGCGTCTGCCGGGCTGATCAACATCATCACCAAGGGGCCGTCCTACGAGCCAGAGGCGCACCTGAGCGGCTCCTTCGGTAGCTTCAACGAGCTGCGCCTGAACGCTGGGTGGAGCGGTCCCTTGGTCGATGATCGGATCGCTTTTCGCATCGATGGTGCCTTCAATGAGCGCGACGGCTTCCTGGAGGACCGCGCGACTGGTCAGTCCTTCAACGACCGCGATCGCGTCTTGTTCCGCGCACAGCTGCGCGCGGATCCGAGCGAGGCCGTCTCTATGCGCATCATCGCGGACTACGCGGATCGCAATGAGACTTGCTGTGCGGCGACTACCATTGTGGCCGGCCCCACGACTGGCTTTATTAGTGCCCTTGGCGGTGATGTGGTGGTGCCGCCGGATCCCTTCGAACGTGACGCCACGGTGAACGTGGAACGTGGCTACCAGCAAGACGTGGAGGATTACGGCGTGTCCCTGCAGATCGATGCGGACGCCTCTTTCGGCACCTTCACGTCCATCACGTCGTATCGCGAGTGGAACGCCAATCGCTCGCAGGACCTCGACTATACGAGCGCCGATGTCCTCTTCCGAGACATCGACGGCAATGTGCAGGGCTTCGACACCTTCACCCAAGAGCTTCGTCTGGCAGGCACCAGCGATCGTATCGACTGGATGGTCGGGGGATTCTACTCGGATGAGGAACTCTCGCTGGATGATGCGATCCGCACTGGCGCGGTCTACGAACCGTTCCTGGATCTGCTGTTGGGCGGCGGTGTGCCGGGCACTTTGCCCGCAATCACCGGCCTAGCGCCCGGCACGATCTATAGCGAGGGGCAAGGCGTGGTGCGCGATTCCTTCCACCAGGAAGCCGTCAGCTGGGCGCTGTTCACGCACAATACCCTGCGCTTTAGCGATCGCGTGTCGCTCGGTTTCGGCGTTCGTTACACGGAGGAGGACAAGGATCTCGAGGCTAGCCTGCTGTCGGACAACCCAGCCTGCTTGGCGTCCGTTGGCTTGGGCGTGGGGCCGCCCGACGCTATCGGCCTTGTTTGCCTGCCGTTCTTCAACCCGTTGACCGACGGCGAGTACGCCTCCGATCGTACGGACAAGGAGTTCACGGGAACGGTTAACCTGAACGTTGAGTTCAGCGATAGCGTTTCAGGCTACGCCTCCTACGGCGTGGGTTACAAGGCGGGTGGCTTCAACCTCGACCGCGCTGGGCTCGGCAATCCGCTGCTTGGGTTGGCGCCTTCCGGTGCAGATCTCGAGTTCGAGGCAGAGACCGTTGACTCCTACGAGATCGGTATTAAGTCGCGTCTTGCGGGCGGGGCGATGCAGCTGAACCTGGCGGCCTTCAGTAGCGAGTTCGAAGACTTCCAGCTGAACACATTCACGGGGATCAACTTCGTGGTGAGCAACCTCGCGGAGGTGACCACCGAAGGTTTTGAGCTGGACTTTACGGCGCTGCCTTTCGATCCGCTGATCATCCGTGGTGGCGTGGCCTTTGCCAACGCGCGGTACGGGGATGACATCATCGATCCAGCCACGGGCGTGCTCTCGCCCCTGGCGGGCCAGACCCTTACCAACGCGCCGCGTTGGAGCGCGTCCCTGGCGGCGACCTACGAGCAGCCCCTCGGCAACGGCCTGCTAGGGTTCCTACACCTCGATTCGCGGTTTACCTCCGAGATGAACACGGGCTCCGACCTCGACGTGGAGAAGATTCAGGATGCCTTTACGGTACTGAACATGCGCGTCGGCCTCGGTAGCGATAGCGAGCGATGGACCGTCGAGGTCTGGGCGCGCAACTTGCTGGATGAGGACTTTATTCAGATTGCCTTCGACCAACCGTTGCAGGGCTCGGGCAGCGGTCCTGGTTCCACCCAGACCTTCGGTGCGTTCCTCGGGGAGCCGCGCATGGTGGGCGCGACCCTCCGTTTGCGCTTCTAGCCGGTTACTTTCTCACCATAGGGCGGCAACTTTTTCCCTATCTGGGAAGGAGTTGCCGCGCCTCTCCGCTCGCTCTCCGCGTTCTCGTGTACATTTCGAAGGGTTGTACCCAGGGTGAGGCCCTAACCCAAGGGATACTTGCCGGAATGTAAGTATTCCTTATTTCGCCTTATATCTTCGTTCCGGCAAACTTGGGAGACGTCTAACGCAAGTCGTGTGGCAACGCGCATCCGATGCCCGTCGCCCACAAGTGATCGGTAGGCGGCGTGCGACCGGGGAAGAGATGATCAGCGCCGCCACGTCTTGGGCCGCCAGAGCCCAACCGCGATCGACTCGGGTGAGCGCAAACCCAGCGTAAGACAAGAACTGAAAATGCAGCGACGCGATCGCGAAAGGGGTTCGACCCGCGCGGTGGCGCCGAGAATGCACCCTTCACGCGCACAGGAGAATCAATGAGCTTCACCCAGTACTCGCCGGCGCCGGCGCGGCTGCACCGCAGTGAATTGGCCGTACCCGGCTCGAACCCGAAGATGATCGAGAAGGCTGCCGACAGTGCCGCCGACTACGTGTTCTTGGATTGCGAAGACGCGGTGGCCCCGGGGGATAAGGAACGGGCGCGTCGCAATATCATCGAAGCCCTCAACGAGATCCCCTGGCGCGAGAAAGGCAAGACGATCTCTGTGCGCATCAACGGCCTCGACACCCACTACATGTACCGCGACGTGGTGGACATCGTGGAGCAGGCCGGATCCAAGCTTGACACCATCCTCATCCCGAAAGTTGGGGTACCAGCAGACGTTTACACCGTTGACTGCATCGTCACCCAGATCAGCGATGCTAGGGGGTTCGGCGAGCACCGTATCGGCCTCGAATGCCTTATCGAAACGGCGCTTGGCGGGGCTAACGTAATGGCGATTGCGCAATCGAGTGCAAGGCTCGAGGCGCTGCACTTTGGCGTCGCCGACTACGCCGCGAGTATGCGTGCCCGCACCACGGTGATCGGTGGCTTGAACCCCGACTACCAGTGCGAAGGGGCGCTCGCCGATCAGTGGCATGGCGCGTTGGTGAACATGGCCACCGCATGCCGGGCCTATGGCTTGCGTGCCATCGACGGGCCCTTCGGTGACTTCAGCGATCCCGACGCCTACCGCGCCGCCGCGCGCCGCGCCGCCGCCTTGGGCTACGAGGGCAAGTGGGCGATTCACCCCTCGCAGATCGAACTGGCCAACGAGGTCATGTCGCCACCGGAGGCCGAGATCGACCGCGCCGATCGAATCGTAAAGGCGCTGGAGGAGGCGGCTGCGCAGGGTAAGGGCGCGGCGTCCCTAGACGGCAAGATGATCGATGCGGCGTCTGAGCGGATGGCGCGCAACGTGCTAGAGCAGGCGCAGTTGATGCGCGCTAAGGCCTAAGCCGAGTTTCAAGGGGAAGCACAAGTGGACATTCACGAGTACCAGGCGAAGGAATTACTTCGCGATTACGGCGTAGGCGTGTTGCCCGGCGCGCTGGCTTACAGCCCGGAGCAGGCCGTCTATCGCGCCCAGGAGATGGGCGGCGAGGTGTTCGCCGTCAAGGCGCAGGTGCACGCGGGCGGGCGCGGAAAGGCTGGCGGGGTCAAGATCTGCCGATCGCCGGATGAGGTGTGGGAGGCCGCCGAAGCACTGCTGGGGCGGCGCCTGGTTACGCATCAAACCGGACCCGAAGGCAAGCTGATTCACCGAATCTACGTAGAGGCCGGCTGCGATATCGAACGCGAGTTCTACCTAGGCTTCGTAATGGATCGCGAGAGTGAGCGGATCATGATCGTCGCTTCGGCCGAGGGCGGCATGGAGATCGAGGATATCGCGCAGAGTAAGCCGGACACGCTCATCCGCGCTGCAATCGAACCCGCCGTCGGCATGCAGGCGTTCCAGGCCCGCGAGATCGCCTTCGCGTTGGGACTGTCCGGCAAGGAAGTGAATCAAGCGGTGAACTTGATCATGGGAGTCTACAAGGCCTTCACCGAGTGGGATGCCAACATGGCGGAGATCAACCCCCTGGTCGTGACCGCCGACGGCCGTGTTCTCGCCCTAGACTGCAAGATGTCCTTCGACGACAACGCCACTTTCCGGCATCCGCGCATTGCTGAGCTGCGCGACAAGACCCAGGAGGACCCACGCGAAATGCGTGCCGCAGACCGCGGCCTCAGCTACGTCGGCCTTGACGGCAACATCGGTTGCATAATCAACGGCGCCGGTCTCGCCATGGCCTCCATGGACATGATCAAGCATGCCGGTGGAGAGCCTGCCAACTTCCTCGACATCGGCGGCGGCGCTTCGCCGGAGCGCGTCGCCAAAGCGTTTCGTTTGGTGATGTCTGACGACAAGGTACAGACCATCCTGGTGAACATCTTCGCTGGCATCAACCGCTGTGATTGGGTCGCCGAAGGCGTGGTCCAAGCCGTCCGCCAGGAGAACCCCCAGATGCCACTCGTAGTGCGCTTGTCGGGCACTAACGTGGAGGAGGGGCGCAGGATCCTGAATGAGTCGGACTTGCCGATCATCCAAGCGGACACCCTGCGCGAGGCTGCCGAAGTGGCGGTGGCAGAGTGGAAAGCGACCACCGGACGGAGCTGAGCAAACCATGGCAATTCTTCTCGACAACGACAGCCGCGTCATAGTGCAGGGTTTCACCGGTCAGCACGGCAGTTTCCATGCTCAGGCGATGATGAACTACGGTACCAACATCGTCGGCGGCGTAACGCCGGGCAAGGGCGGCACCACGCACCTCGAGCGGCCGGTCTTCAACACGGTAAAGGACGCCGTTGAGGCGACCGGGGCGGACGCCTCGATCATCCTAGTGCCGCCACCCTTCGCTGCGGATGGCATCATGGAAGCGGCCGATGCGGGCATCCGTTTCTGTGTCTGCATCACCGACGGCATACCGACCCAGGACATGATCCGCGTCAAACGCTACATGCGCCGCTACCGCGCGGAGAATCGCATGGTGCTCACGGGGCCTAATTGTGCCGGTAGCATCAGCCCTGGCAAATGCATGATGGGCATCATGCCTGGCCATATCTACATGCCCGGGCCGGTCGGTGTGATCGGCCGTTCGGGGACCCTCGGCTACGAGGCTGCCTCGCAGATGAAGTCCCTCGGGATCGGCATCTCCACCAGCGTTGGCATTGGCGGCGACCCTATCAACGGCAGCGCTTTCCGGGATCACCTGGAACGCTTCGAAGCGGACCCGGAAACCAAAGCGGTGGTGATGATCGGCGAAATCGGCGGCCCGCAGGAAGCCGCAGGGGGACGCTTCTTCAAAGAGCACATGAGCAAGCCGGTGATAGCCTACATCGCCGGCCTCACGGCACCCAAGGGCCGACAAATGGGTCACGCGGGCGCGATCATCTCCGCCTTCGGCGAGTCGGCAGCGGAGAAGGTGGAGATTCTTCAGGAGTGCGGCGTGACCATCGTGCCGACGCCTGCTGATTTCGGTCCCGTAGTGGCCAGTGTGCTCGAGAAAGTCGCTTAGGAGGCGAGCGTATGTCTAAGGCCAAGGTGATCGTCACGCGGCGCTGGCCCGAAGCGGTCGAGCGGACGCTCGCGGACGAGTATGAGCTGGTGCTAAACGAATCCGACACGCCGATGACGAGGGAGCAGCTGCAGGCCGCGTTCGCCGAGGCCGATGCGGTGTGCCCCACCGTGTCGGACAAGATCACGGAGGAAGTGATGAGTCCGTCGAGCCTCCGCGCAAAGGTGATCGGAAACTACGGCGTGGGCTTCAACCACATCGACTTGGAAGCGGCTAAGGCACGTGACCTGGTGGTGACCAATACGCCCGAGGTGCTAACGGACTGCACCGCTGACACCGCCATGACGCTTATGCTGATGGTCGCCCGACGCGCCGGAGAGGGCGAGCGCCACGTGCGCACGAGGGCGTGGACCGGGTGGCGTCCGACCCACATGATGGGCGCCAAGGTCACGGGCAAGGTCCTAGGTCTGATCGGCTTCGGTCGCATTGCTCGCGCCATGGCGCACAAGGCGCACTTCGGCTTTGGCATGCAGATCCGCTACTGCGATCCCTATCCGCCGGCGGCTGAGGTGGCTAACGCCTACGGCGCCATCCGCTGCGATTCGATCGACGAGGTAATGGCCAGCGCCGACTTCGTGTCGCTGCACATGCCGGGGGGCGGTGCAAACACGGGCATCATCAACGCCGAGAAACTCGGCTTGATGAAGCGCGGCGCGTTCCTGATCAATACGGCCCGCGGGGATGTGGTGGACGAGGCGGCGCTGACGGCGGCCCTGCGTGATGGGGTGATCGCGGGCGCCGGACTCGACGTCTACGAAAAGGAGCCCACCGTCACCGAGGCGTTGCTCAGCATGGACAACGTGGTGTTGCTGCCTCACCTTGGCAGCGCCACCTTGGAGACCCGTGAAGCGATGGGGATGCGCGTGGTCAGTAATCTGCGCGCCTTCTTTGCCGGCAAGGCGCCGCACGACAGGGTGGCATGACATGAACGACGCTACCGACGACAGCCGCCCCGAAGCGGCGCTGGAAGCTACGCCGAGCTCAATCGCCGATCGCGTCGCCCTCTACGCGAACGAAGCGGTCGAGCTGCTGAGTCATTCATTCTATAAGGTAATTCAACGGCGTGAGCCGCGCATAGAGGCATATCTGCGCGACGGCAGCGCAACGCCGCCGTCCGATCGTGCCCTAATACTCGCAATCCTCCAGGCACAGGGCATCTGGTTTCAGCTCCTCGGCATTGCTGAGGAGAATGCAGGAATGCGTCGTCGTCGCATGATCGAGATGGAGCGCGGTGCCGCGGAAGTGGCCGGAAGCTTCGCGCAGATGCTGCGCGACGCTCGGGAGCAAGGGTACTCTGCCCAGCGCCTGCAGCAGGTGCTCAACGAGGCCCGCGTGCGGCCCACGCTCACGGCCCACCCAACGGAGGCCAAGCGGGTCACCGTGCTCGAGATTCACCGTCGCATCTACCTGCTTCTGATGGAGCTGGAGTCGCCGCGCTGGACCCGGCGCGAGCGCGATAACCTGCATGCCGATTTGGAGGAGGAGATCGACCTGCTGTGGCTGACGGGGGAACTGCGGATGCAGAAGCCCACGGTGGCGCATGAGGTGGCGTGGGGGCTTCACTTCTTCCGCGATGCTCTGTTCTCGCGCACGCCGGAGATGTTCGACAAGCTGGAGCAAGCGATCGAGGAGGCCTATCCCGGCGCCGCTATCAGCGTGCCCGCATTCTTCGACTTCGGGTCATGGATTGGCGGCGATCGCGACGGCAATCCCTTCGTCACCGCGGACACTACGCGCGAGACCCTCTTCTCTTGTCGTCTGGAGAGTCTACGACGCTACGCGGAACAGCTTCAGGCCCTGTGCCGACGCCTGAGTATCGCTGAGTACGCTTTCGAGTTGAGCCGTGAGTTTCGGGCGCGCCTAGACCTGCATCTGCAGGAGAGTGGGGAGGGAGAGCACATCTCCACCCGCAATCCGAACGAGGTGTTCCGTCAGTTTGCCGTGTGCATGCAGCGCAAGTTGGCGGGTACGCTGGCCGCTGCCGAGGAGCACAGAACTCCCGCACCGGGTACCTACGCCTACAACTCGGCAGATGAGCTGGTCGATGACTTGCTGATCATGGAGCAAACGCTGGAGAAGGGCGGTTCCGTAGGCCTTGCGCGCAGCGCGGCGCGGGCCCTGCGCCGCGAGATCGAGGTGTTTCGATTTAAGACGGTCAGCCTAGACGTGCGGCAGAACACCACTGTGACCCGTCGGGCCTTGCAGGACATCTGGCTGCGAGTTACCGGCAGCACGGAGGATAAGCGCCCGGCGCTCGACTCACCCGAGTGGCGTGAGTGGCTGTTAGGCGAACTCGAGCGCGAACGCCCCTACGAGATTACCTTCAACGATCTACCGCCCGCTTCGCAGGAGTTTTTCCGCCTGCTACGTACCTTGCGCGACCTTGGACCGAGCCTAGATGAGCGTGCCCTTGGCGCGATCGTGCTTAGCATGACCGAGAGTGCGGAGGACGTGCTCGGTATTTACGTCACGGCGAAGCTGGCAGGGTTGGTAGCAAGCGAGGAGGAAGGTGAGTACTGCCCACTGCAGGTGGTACCGCTGTTCGAGACTATCGGCGATCTGCGCAACGCGCCGGACATCATGACCGCACTCCTGGAAGTTCCCTACGTGCGACGCACGTGCCGCCACAGCGGCGGCTACCACGAGTGCATGATCGGCTACTCGGATTCGAACAAGGACGGAGGCTACTTCACCTCTAGCTGGGAGCTACACATCGCCCAACAGCGCCTTACCGCGCTCGGCGAGCGTCACGGTATTCCGGTGGCGTTCTTCCACGGTCGCGGGGGATCGGTGGGCCGCGGCGGCGCTCCCACGGGGCGCGCCATCGCCGCCCAACCCGCGGGGTCTGTCGGCGGCCGCCTGCGCTTGACCGAGCAGGGCGAAGTCGTCTCCTTCAAATTCGCTAACCAGGGTACGGCGCTCTACAACATGGAGCTGCTGGCCGAGAGCGTGCTCGAACATACGGTGAAGTCCGAGCACGAGTCGGCGCTGAAACCTAATGAAGAACTCAACGCGGCGATGGATAGCCTCTCGGAGTTTTGCTACCAGGCCTACCGACGCTTGATCGAGCACCCGGGCCTGGTGCAGTACTACGCCGCGGCAAGTCCCGTCGAAGAGTTGAGCCTGCTGAATATGGGCTCGCGCCCAGCTCGTAGATTCGGCGCCACCTCCCTGTCTGATCTGCGCGCGATCCCCTGGGTGTTTGCGTGGACCCAAAATCGCCACATCGTGCCAGGCTGGTACGGATTCGGCAGCGGCATTGAGGCCTTTATCCGCGAGCGCGGCGGCGAGGAGGCGCGCACCACGCTACGCAGAATGTTCGCTCAATCGAGACTCTTCCGCTTGGTGATCGACGAGGTTGAGAAGACCTTGCTCCAGGTGGATTTGGAGATTTCGGAGGGCTACTCGCGACTGGTCCCGGACGAGCAGGTGCGCTCGGAGATCTTCGGCATGATCACGGCTGAGTACGAACTCACCGTGCGCCACGTGTTGGCGATTTCTAACAGCGAGGCACTGGCCTCTCGCTTCCCACGTTTTCGCCGCAAGTTCGCGCGCCGGTCGGAGGCGATCAAGCAGATAGGGTACGAGCAGATTTCACTGATCAAGGAGTTCCGCGGCGGCTCGAAGAACAAGAACGGTGAGCAGCGCCTCGATGAACTGGTGCCGCTCCTACTCTCGATCAACTGCATCGCGACTGCCTTGGGATGGACGGGATAAAGGGGGAGCCAACGTAATGTCTGACATCGAAATCGCACGCAAAGCCAAGATGCGGCCGATCATCGAGCTGGCCGGTGAGCGGCTCGGGATCGAAAGCTCGCACCTGGACCCTTACGGTCACTACAAGGCCAAGCTGTCCCTGGATCACATCAGCTCCCTGGCGGACAAGCCGGATGGCAAGCTGGTTCTGGTGACCGCGATCAGCCCGACCCCTGCAGGTGAGGGCAAGACTACGACCACCGTCGGCCTTGGTGACGCCTTGAACCGCATCGGTCGCAAAACCGTGGTCTGTCTGCGCGAGCCCTCGCTCGGGCCCTGCTTTGGCGTGAAGGGTGGGGCTGCCGGAGGCGGCTACGCCCAGGTTGTGCCGATGGAAGACATCAACCTGCACTTTACCGGCGACTTCCATGCGATCGGCGCCGCACACAACCTGCTCTCCGCAATGACTGACAACCACATCAATCACGGCAACGCACTGGAGTTAGATCCGCGCCTGATTCAGTGGAAGCGCGTGGTCGACATGAACGATCGCGCCTTGCGCCAGATCACAGTGGGGCTTGGCGGAACACCCAACGGCTTCCCGCGCGAAGACGGTTACGACATCGTGGTGGCGTCGGAAGTCATGGCCATTCTGTGCCTCGCCGATGGTTTGGCTGATCTAAAGGATCGCTTGGGTCGGATCATCGTCGGTTACAAGCGGGATCGCACGACGCCCGTGTACGCGCGTGAATTGAACGCCCACGGCGCCATGGCTGCGCTGCTGAAGGACGCGATCAAGCCCAACGTAGTGCAGACCCTGGAGAACAACCTGGCGTTCATCCACGGCGGCCCCTTCGCCAATATCGCCCATGGCTGCAACACAGTTATGGCCACCAAGACGGCCCTAAAGCTGGCCGACTATGTGGTGACTGAGGCCGGCTTCGGTGCCGACCTTGGGGCCGAGAAGTTCATCGACATCAAGTGCCGCAAGGCGGGCCTCAAGCCGGCCGCTGTTGTGCTCGTGGCCACCGTCCGCGCGCTGAAGTTTCACGGTGGTGTGGCCAAGGCGGACCTGAATACGGAGAACCTGTCCGCGTTGGAGGAAGGACTTTCCAACCTCGAGCGGCATGTGAGCAACATCACGGAACGCTACGGGCTTCCTTGCGTTGTGGGCATTAATCACTTCACCTTCGATACGGACGCGGAGATTGCCGCCGTGAAGGCGCGTTGCGAGAAGCTGGGCGTCGAGGTAGTGGTCGCGCGCCATTGGGCAGATGGCGGCGCTGGCGCCGAGGATCTCGCCACCAAGATCGCCGGAATCCTGGACGAGCGGCCGGGAACACATCGTTACGTTTATCCGGATGAGGCCTCCTTGTGGGAGAAGATCGAGGCGGTCGCCACGCGGGTTTATGGAGCGGCGAACATCAGCGCAGATCCAAAGGTGAAGTCCAAGCTCGAGGAATGGTCACGCCTGTATCCGGACTATCCCGTGTGCATGGCGAAGACCCAGATGAGCTTCTCCACCGATCCCGGCCTGCGCGGAGCGCCGTCCGGACATGCGGTTCACGTCAGGGATGTGCGGCTAGCAAACGGGGCAGGATTCATTGTGGCGATCTGTGGCAGCATCATGACCATGCCCGGCCTGCCCAAGGCTCCGGCTGCCGAGCGAATCGATATTGACGAGAACGGCAGCATCAGCGGCTTGTTCTGATTTTATGATGAGCTGATTCGATAGGTGGAAGACACCTCGCGAATCGACTTGCGCTTTTGACTACTGGAGGTTAGTGGAGTGTTTAACAAGACCGACTCCATCGAGCAGTTCGATCCGGATCTGTGGGAGGCGATGAGCCATGAGGTGCGTCGTCAAGAAGAGCATATCGAACTGATTGCATCAGAGAACTACACCAGCCCCCGGGTGATGCAGGCGCAAGGATCCGTCCTCACCAATAAGTACGCCGAGGGCTACCCGGGCAAGCGCTACTACGGTGGCTGTGAGCATGTTGATGTGGCGGAGCAGCTCGCGATCGATCGAGCCAAGGAGCTCTACGGCGCTGACTACGCCAACGTGCAGCCGCACTCGGGCTCGCAGGCCAACGCCGCCGTGTTCATGGCGTTGCTCAAGCCGCACGACAAGATCATGGGCATGAGCCTCGATCACGGGGGGCACCTCACCCACGGCGCCAAGCCCAACTTCTCCGGCAAGATCTACGATGCCACTCAATACGGGGTCGACTCTGACGGTCGCCTCGACTTCGATGTCATCGAGGAGATCGCCGTCGAGCAAAAGCCAAAGATGATCATCGGCGGCTTCTCCGCCTACTCGGGGATCATCGAGTGGGCACGCTTCAGGGAAATAGCGGACAAGGTGGGCGCTTACTTGGTAGTGGACATGGCGCACGTCTCCGGGCTGGTGGCGAGCGGCCATTACCCGAACCCCGTACCGCACGCCGATGCCGTTACTACGACCACCCACAAGACACTGCGCGGCCCTCGTGGGGGGCTCATCGTTGCACGCAAGAATGATGAGCTCACCAAGAAGTACAACAGCCTGATCTTCCCCGGCATTCAGGGCGGACCGTTGATGCACGTCATCGCCGCCAAGGCCGTTGCCTTCAAGGAGGCCCTAGAGCCGGGCTTTAAGGACTATCAGACCCAAGTCCTGAGGAATGCGCAGACGATGGCGGAGACCATGATCGGGCGCGGCTTCAAAGTGGTGTCCGGGGGCACGCAAAACCACCTGTTCCTGCTTGATCTAGTCGACAAGGGGCTCACCGGCAAGGCCGCCGATGCGGCGCTCGGCAGCGCTAACATTACCGTGAACAAGAACACGGTGCCGAACGATCCCCAGTCACCCTTCGTGACCTCGGGGGTGCGCATCGGGTCCCCGGCGATCACCACGCGGGGCTTCAAGGAAAAGGAGGCGACGCAGGTGGCCAACTGGATTGCGGATGTCCTCGAAGACATCGAGAGCGACGCCACGCTGACGCGCGTGAAGAACGAGGTGGTCGAGCTGTGCTCCCGCTTCCCCGTCTATCGTTGATATCACGGCAGGAGAACTGATCGACCATGACCATGCTCACCGGAAAGCACCACCTATTCGTCCCCGGCCCGACCAACGTGCCGCCCGAGGTAATGCGCGCCATCCACGCGGAGATGGAGGACCATCGATCGCCCCTGCTGCCGTCGTTCACCAAACCTCTGATGGAGGACCTCAAGCAGGTCTTCAAGACCACCGAAGGCACGGTCATTGTGTTTCCCGCGTCGGGTACGGGTGGTTGGGAATCGGCCCTGCAGAACACCCTGTCGCCCGGCGACAAGGTGTTGATCGCGCGCTACGGCCAGTTCAGCCATCTGTGGATCGACATGGCCCAGCGGCTTGGCCTAGACGTGATCGAAGTCGACGCTGAGTGGGGAACGGGCGTGCCGGAAGAGACCTTCGGCCAGATCCTGCGTGATGACACGGACCGCGACATCAAGGCCGTCCTCATGACGCACAACGAGACGGCCACTGGCGTCACTAGCGATGTGGCGCCAGTGCGCAAGGTGATGGACGATGCGAACCATCCAGCACTGCTATTCGTCGACGGCGTCAGCTCGATCGGCAGCATCGACTTCCGCATGGACGAGTGGGGCGTCGACGTCGCCGTAAGTGGCTCGCAGAAGGGCTTCATGTTGCCCGCAGGTCTTGCGATCATCGCCGTTAGCCAGAAGGCACTCGCGGCTCGTGAGAATGCCAAGCTCGTTCGCTGTTTCTTCGACTGGAACGACATGCTCGCTACTAACCCGGGCGGCTACTTTCCCTACACGCCGTCCATGCCTATGTTGCGTGGTCTGCGCGTAGCGCTGGATCGTTTGCTCGAGGAAGGCCTAGAGAACGTCTACACTCGCCACCACCGCCTTGCGGAAGGCGTCCGAGCGGCCGTGCGCGAGGGCTGGGGCTACGAGATTTGCGCCAAGGCAAAGCGCTGGGAATCGGACACGGTGACCACGATCCTGGTGCCTGAGAACATCGACGGCGCTAAAGTCGTGCAGCGCGCGGCCACCCACTACAACCTCGCGCTAGGCGCCGGCCTATCGCAGCTTGCGGGCAAGGCATTCCGCATCGGTCATCTCGGTGATCTCAACGAGCTTATGCTGTGCAGCGCGATTAGCGGCGCAGAGATGATCTTGCGTGAGTTCGGCGCTGACGTGGCGCCGGGCAGTGGCGTGGCGGCGGCGACCACCTACTGGCTGCAGAACGAGCGCTAGCGGATTGCTCAGGCGCGCGGGGGTCTCGGCCACGTCTATCGCGGCCGTCGCCCCTGGCCTTCGTCGCTGGAGGCCCTAGTCCGTGAGCCAGCCGTCCACCAAATGATGTTCCAGGTCACCCGCTTCACGCTCGTGGATGACCCGCCCGCGCACCGTGATCCCAGCATCGATCACCGTTTGGGTGGTGCCCGATACCAGCGGGTGCCACCACTCTAGTCCTCGTCCCTCCGCGATACGCCGATAGGCGCAGGTTCCCGGCAGCCAGCTCGCGTCCTTGGTGAGCATCCTCGCGGTCAGGGTGATGCACTGAGGCTGTTTGATCGATCGGCGAGGGTAGTCGGTGCAGCGGCAGCTGTTCGTGTCGAGAAGATCGCAGCATACGTTGGTGCCAATCCTTTCGCCTGTGCGCTCATCCTCGAGCCGGAAAACGCAGCAGCGAGCGCAGCCATCGCACAGCGACTCCCACTCCTTAGTGGTCATCTGCTTGAGCGACTTCCGTTCCCAGAAGGGTCGCTCCTCGCCCTCAGGCGGCGTGGGCGGGGAACCGTGCTTGTCCGAGCGCTTTGCCATCCGGGGAGTCTAGCTGGCTCAGCCGGCCTATTCCGTGACGGTGTGTTCGTTGGGGGAGGACGCGACAGCCATCGGTGGCCCCGGCTGCTCGCTGCAGGTGTGGAGGGTGGGCAGGCGGGATCACCCACCTGCCGCCTTTCGTGTGTTGCCGTGCGCGGTGGGCTCAGCCGCCGAAAAGGCGCTTCAACCAGCCGAAGAAGCCGCCGCCGCCCGTGCTCTGCGGCGCGCCGTCACCGCTGCTGGCGGGCGCCGAGGACGCCGCCGCTGCGGGCGGGGGGCCAACGGTCGCGCTCGATACGGCGTTGGCCGAGGCGCTGCCATCCCCCAACAGCAGGGCGGCTGCGTCGCTACCCACGGCGGCATCGAGGGCCTGTTGCACGGACCCGTCGAAGTGACGTCTAAGCACCGAGTCACTCGGGCGCGGCGGCATCGTTGCGAGTATGTCGGCGAGGGCGCTGCCTACGTGATGGCGCTTGAGCACCGAGTCTTCCGGTATCCTTGAGTTCATTCCCTTGCACTCCCCGTGCGTTGACCTGCCACTAGCCTGGATTGCTCATGAGTCTTTCGCTGCGGCCGGTGGTACACAGGAAAACATAGGGTGTGCTCTCGTCAGGCGCTCGACGTACTGCTCAGTACGCGGCGCGCCACCCCACGGTTTCCGCGTGTCACCACCTCGCGACGAAGACGCATAAACAATCCAGGCTAGGTAAGTGTATCCGCCGTCCGTGATATCGAAAAGCACCGTGCTACCCGGCGCGTTGATCGCCGCGACGATCGCGTCGTGAGTGAACGGCTGGGCTACCGGATCTGCCTGCCCGAAGGCTTGGAGGCGAGTCGCGCTTGGAGCGACAAGCGCCTTCGGGCCCTGCGAGCGCAGCTTGCTAGAGCGGGAGGGGCGCTGGACGCGCTCGAGTGTGTTGCGGCGGCGGGGTCACTCGGACGTCGCGAGGCGGCGCCGGATTCGGACGTGGACTGCGTCGTCGTAGGCAGCGACGGCGCTGGCCCGGACGCGGTAGAGCGCGCTATGGCGGAGGTGCTCAAGGCGATCGAGAGCGTGGGCTTACGGGCGCCGAAGCGCGGTGGTTTCTTTCGCCAGGTCGTGCGGCGGGCGGAGCTGCTCGACCCGCGGCGCCTGGGGAGCCTGGACGAGTCTCCGCAGGTCTACGGCAAGCGGCTCCAGTGCCTGCTGGATGCGCGAGCAGTGACTCAGTCCGACCGCTTCGGCTGCTTGCGTGGCGAGGTGCTGCGCTGGTTCACCATCGGGCAGGGGGCGTCGGCGCCTTTCGCACTGCTGGCCTCTGAGCTTGTGCGCTACCGGCGCAGCTACGTGGCCTATCAAACCTACGACTTCGCGCACGGCGAAGACGACAGTTGGCGCCTGCGCATGGTGAAGCTGCGCTCCTCGCGCCTGGTGACCGTCGCGGGCCTGTTGGCGCTCGTCGGCGAGAGCACCACTCGGGCGGATCCAATCGCCTTTGTAGAAGAACACCTGGAGCTGACGGCCCTAGAGCGCCTCCTGCTTGTGATGGGCCAATGGAAGCCGGCAACCGCTGAACGGGTTGCCCGGCACTACGCGATCGCCCACCAGGCGGTCGCGGACGGCTCCACCCGTCGCGGCCTGATCGCCGAGGGGGGCACTGTGCGACTCGACACGCTCGCAGGGAGTGGCGATGCGGCCCAGCAAGCCTCCCCGTGTTCGGTGCCAGCCGCGCTCGATGCCGCCCTTATCGAGCTGGCGCGCGAGGTGAACGACTTCTTCCTGACGCAGCGTAGGCACTGGTCAGGTTGGTTCTTCCAGGCGTTGCTACTCTAGGCGCAGATGGACCGGGGACCGATCCGGGCCATCAGGCCCCACCCTGCGCGCCCAGCTCTCGTACCCGCGCCTCGAGCGTGACCAGCATCGCGCGCAGGTAGGGGCGCAGCTGATCCGCCAGCGCGGGCGCGTAGTTCCACGGCGGCGTCTCGTGGAGATAGGCGCGCTGGGCCGTCTCCATCTGGATCGCGTGAACCCCCGTTTCCGGTTGACCGTAGTGGCGCGTGGTCCATCCTCCCTTGAAGCGACCGTTCAGGACCCAGTTGTATCCGCCCTGTTCGGCGGCTCGACAGCCCTCCGCGGTAAGGGTCTCCAGATCCGCATGGCAGGTGGCACCCTGGTTAGTGCCGATGTTGAGCACCGGCAACTGGCCCTCAAAGAGATAGGGGATCACTGAACGGATCGAGTGACAGTCGTAGAGGAGGACCGCCCCGTGCTTGGCCTTGAGTCGTTCGATTTGCTGGTGAAGGGCTTCGTGGTACGGGCGGTGGTAGGTTCGGACGCGCTCGGCCACCTCGTCTTCGTCGGGCGCCTGCCCCTCCAGGTATAGGGATTCACCATCGAAGTCCGTCACTGGGCAGGTGCCGGTGGTGTTTTGCCCGGGATAAAGGGAACCGCCGTCCGGGGGGCGGTTGAGGTCGACTACGTAGCGGGAGTAGCGCGCGGAGACCGTTGTCGCGCCGGGCAGCAATCCCGCGTAAAGGCGGTGTATGTGCCAGTCCGTGTCATCTAGCGCGCGGCCGCGCTCCGAGAGCCGGGACAGGATCCCCTCGGGCACCTGAGTCCCCACGTGGGGAGCACTCAAGATGATTGGCGAGTCGCCCTCTTGCAGGTCGATTACGGGATCCACGGATAGGCGCTCCTCGAGTCGAGATGAACCAGCAATTATAGGCCGATCCCGCAGCAATCGTGATGACGCACGCTGTCGGACTCAGGTCACGAATGCGCTACACTTGTGCGCCCCGCGAGGCGCCCTTCGCCCCGCGGCTTGGTGGGGAACGGCGGAGAGTGAGCGTCCTGTCAGCAACAGCATCCCAGCGCGTTATCGAGTTGCCCTACGCCCCGGACTCGGCACGTCAGTTTCAGCACCTGTCGGCGCAACCTTGGTTCGTGTTCCTCGACAGTTGCGTGCCGCGTGCGCCCCTCGGTCGTTTCGACGTGCTCGCCGCGCGCCCGCGCGCCACGCTCTGCACGCGTGGCGGCGTCACCGCCGTGCGCGAGGGGGGTGATCTACAGCTAAGCGACGCCGACCCCCTGGAGCTCCTGCGAGAGCGCATGGGGCCGCGCCAGCCTGAGGTGCCTGATCTGCCGTTCTGCGGCGGTGCGTTGGGCTACTTCGGCTACGATTTGGGTCGTCGTTTTGAACGCCTGCCAACGGTCGCGGAACGCGACGTCGACCTTCCCGATATGGCCGTCGGCGTCTACGACTGGGCGGTGGTGGTCGACCACCGCGAAAGACGCACTCGTCTGGTCGCCCCGCAGGCTCGGGATGAGGCCTGGTGGGCGCGCGTGCACGGGTTGGTGACGGGCGGCGTCTCGTGGGGTGGCTCGGAACGGGTGGCCGCGGCCGGCTATCAACTCATCGGCGAGTGCGTCGCCAATCTCACGCCGCAGACGTACGCTGAGGCTTTTGCACGCATTAAGGGCCACATCCGGGCCGGAGATTGCTACCAGGTGAACTTCGCCCAACGCTTCTCAGCCCCGGTCGCCGGTGACGCCTGGTCCGCCTATCGCCAGCTGCGGGAAGTCACGCCCGCTCCCTTCTCGAGCTTCATGCGCCTGCCAGACGGCGCGGTGCTCTCATCTTCACCCGAACGATTCCTTAAGGTACGTCGCGGGGTGGTCGAGACGCGCCCGATCAAGGGTACGCGACCACGCCAACTCGGGGCAGAGGCGGACCGTGCGATGGCCGAGGAGCTCTATCGAAGCGAGAAGGATCGGGCCGAGAACGTGATGATCGTCGATCTTCTGCGCAACGACCTGGGGAAGGTCTGCCGCCCCGGTAGCGTGCGCGTGCCGGAGCTGTGGAAGCTTGAGAGCTTCGAGCGCGTCCACCACCTGGTGAGCACCGTCACCGGCGAATTGGAAGAGGGCGCAGATGCGATCGAGTTACTTCGCCACTGCTTCCCTGGAGGCTCGATCACGGGCGCACCGAAGATCCGCGCCATGGAGATTATCGAGACCCTCGAGCCGCACCGGCGCAGTGTGTACTGCGGTGCTATCGGGTACCTAGGGGTAGACGGCAGCATGGACACCAACATCGCCATTCGAACGATGGCCTGGCACGGCGGCATGCTGCACGGCTGGGCGGGTGGCGGCATCGTGGCAGATTCAGCGCTGGATGCTGAGTACCAGGAGAGTTTCGACAAGGCCTCGGGCATGCTCGCGCTCATGCGTCGCGAGCAGGCTGCAGATCTTATCTCTTAGGCATATCGAAGGCTCGCGCGCTGAAGGGACCCGGTATCCCCTGAACATCGCAGCGCCGGCCAACAGAACGCGCTAGCTTACAGTTTACTTATCTTGGAGTGCATCTAATGGCTGAACTTAAGATCAACGGAATTCCTATCCAGGACGACTACTCGGAGACCTTTGCGGCGCGCGACGCGCGGATCTTGGTCACCAGCATCAACCGGAAGTGGGCCTACGAAGCAGCCATGGAGACCAAGGGTTTGGGGCGCTCCGCAACGGCTCCCCCCTGTGAGGCGACGCTCGAGCGGGAAGTCAGCCCGAAGGACACTCCCGATGGTCGTCCGGGGTTCATTATTCAAGTCATGGATCGCAAGCTGGAACACTTGACTAAGTGCCTAGCGCTACGTATCCGCAAGGGGGCTGTGCCCAACCCGCAGACCAGTGTGTTCGATGCGATGCCTAAGGAGTACGCCGAAGACACGCTGGATCTTGAAGGCACGGTGATCCAGAAGTTCGGCGACGGCTACGAGCAGGAGATCGAGCACCACGGTCGTACCGTGTACCGCGTGCCCCGTATGGACGGCTTCTTACACGTGGAGCGCACCTTCGGCATTACCGAAGCTGTCACCGGTGGCATGTTTCTGATTCTGGCAGACAACATCGAGAACTGCTTGGCATCGGCTGAGAAGTCTATGGAGGCGGTGGCTGCGATCGATGAAGTCGTCGTAAAGTGCGCCGCCAGCGGATCCAAGGTCGGGGCAAAGAACTACAAGGATATGGTGGCAACGACCAACCATCATTACTGTCCGTTGATAGATGTGGAAGACAGCTACGTACCAGACGGCGTGAAGTGCATCTACGAGATCATCGTCAGCGCCCCGCGCGAGGCCCAGGTGCGCGAGGGCATGCGTGCCGGAATTGAAGCGGCGACCGCGGTGGCAGGCGTGAAGGAAATCCACACGGCCAACTACGGCGGCAAGCTCGGTAAGGGCAAAATTCAACTGCACAGCCTGTTCGACTGAGGGACGCTCGGGTGGCTAATCGACCACCAAGCCCGTGGGGAGGTGTAAGCGGTCCCACGACGCTGCCCACGCAGAAGCCGCTCGCGGGCGTCGAGGTGCTGGCGCCAGCTCGCTTGCACATGGGCTTCATCGATCCCGCGGGCACTGCGGGCGGGCGTCGCTTCGGCAGCGTGGGCATGGCGTTGGACCACCCGCATACGCGGCTTCGGGTGCGGACAGGCAACGGACTGGACGTGAGCGGCGTCGAGTCATCTCGGGCAACTCGCTACGTCAGTACCCTGCTCGACCACCTGAGCCTGGCCCATCGGATACGCGTGGAAGTGTTGCAAGCGATGCCTGCTCACGCGGGCCTTGGATCGGGCACCCAGCTGGCCTTGGCGCTCGGCGCCGCCCTCTCGGCGCAGTCGGGTCGTCCGCTTTCTGCTGCGCGCACGGCGAGTCTGCTGGATCGGGGAGGTCGTTCGGGCATCGGGGTCGGCGCGTTCGAGCAGGGTGGCTTTCTGGTCGATGGCGGCAAAGCCTCTGCGCAAGCTGCGCTGGAGCCACCGCCGATCATCGCTCGGGCCGAGGTACCCTCCGCGTGGCGAGTGGTGCTCGTGTTCGACCAGGCTTTCCGCGGATTGTCCGGGGAGAGAGAGCGCGCGGCGTTCCGCGAGCTGGCCAAACGCTCCCCCCCGGGTGTGCATGAGCACGCGACACTCGTGTTGATGGGCATGCTCCCGGCGCTGATCGAAGCAGACCTACGCGTCTTTGGCGCTGCGATCACCGAGCTACAGGAACGCGTAGGTGATCACTTTGCACCCGCCCAGGGCGGACGCTTCGCGAGCCCGGCGGTCACTGAGGTCCTAGCCTGGATGCGCTCGCACGGCACCCACGGCGTGGGGCAGAGCTCATGGGGGCCGACAGGATTCGGCTTCTGCGCAGACGAAGCCCACGCCCGTCACCTGGTCGCTCAGCTCGAAGCCCAGCGGCGAGCCGGGAGCGGGCTGCAGTTCGCCGTGGCCACTCCTCGCAACACTCCCGCACGACTGCAGCCGATCGCCCCCGGCGACGGCGCCGCCAGCGATACGCTGGCCGCTAGCGTCGACCACTGAATTCTCAATAATCAGGTCTCAAGGACAGCGACAAATGGCAATACCGCGGATTCTTCATATGCTCGTTCCGGGCGACAATGTGAGTCCCTTCGACGTCAACATGGCCGTCGATGCGGGCTTCGAGGTGATCGTGCCTTACACGGGGATCGGTACGGATCGAGTGGTGGCGATGGTGCAGGATGCGATCTTCTCGCGCCCGCCCAAGCGCTTTCGAGAAACGGGCATATTCATCGGCGGTTGGGACGTGAACGAGGCCGCCGAGATGCTGAGTCAGACGCGAGGGGCGATGGTGCCGCCCTTCGAAGTTTCCGTCTTTGCCGACCCGAACGGGGCGTACAGCACGGCGGCAGCGATGATCGCGATGGCCGAAGCAGAACTGATTACGCGCGACGGTCGCGGTTTCGAAGATCGCAAAACCGTGATCTTCGGCGGTGGCCCGGTGGGCATGTGTGCTGCCGTGCTCGTGGCCCAAGAGAATGGCAAGCCGATGTTGGCCCGACTCACGCCGGCCAAACCCGAGCGCGAGGCGGCGGCCACTGGATTCTTCGAGCGCTACGGCGTCAACATCCCGTGGGTTTCTGCCCAATCCGACGATGGAAAACGCAGCGCGTTGGAGTCCGCTGAGGTGGTCATCGCGGCCGCGAAGGCGGGGATACGGATCATCACCGACGACATGCTGCAGGACGCCAAGCAAATGAAGGTGGCCGTGGACGTGAACGCTGTCCCGCCGAGCGGTATTGAGGGAATAGGCCCGCGCGATGCGGATGTTGCTCTCGCCGGCGGGGCGGTGGGCATCGGTGCCCTCGCAGTGGGGGATATCAAGTACAAGGTGCAGTCGGATCTTCTGAAGTACATGCAGCAGGCAGAACAAGCCGTCGTCTTGGACTTCCCCGACGCCTTCCGTCGGGCGCGGGAGCTGCTGTGAACGAAGCTGCAGGCAAGGTGCAGATCAACGCCTTGGCGGCCCCGCTGGTCGACCGCCTGATCGAGCAGGCGGCGGCGCTGCGAGTGGGCGTCTCGACGCTAGCGCAGGCCACCGTGGTGGATGCTGGCATCGATCAGCCGGGTAGCCTCGAGGCCGGGCGCTTGATCGGCGAAATCTGCATGGGAGGTCTCGGGCATGTCTCCTTGCAGAGCATCTCAAGCTTCACCCAGTGGCCTTGGCAGGTGCAGGTGCGTACCAGCCAGCCGGTGATCAGCTGCCTGGGTAGCCAGTACGCCGGCTGGTCGCTCGCGCACAAGGAGGGCGATGGGCCGCGTTTCCATGCCCTCGGGTCAGGGCCCGCGCGAGCATTGGCGCGCAAGGAGGCACTCTTTGAAGAGCTGGCCTATACGGACACGGGCGATCAGGCCGTGCTGGTGCTGGAAACGGACAAGGCGCCGCCCAACGCGCTGGTGCAAAAGGTGGCGGCAGACTGCGGCGTGGCTCCCGAGGGACTCACCCTCGTGCTGACTCCCACGGGAAGTCTGGCTGGCGTAGTGCAGATCGCAGCACGGGTGGTGGAGGTCGCCTTGCACAAGGCGCACGAGCTGGGATTCCCCCTCGAGAACGTGATCGAGGGTCTAGGCACAACCCCACTGCCGCCCCCAATCCGCAACGGCCTCGCGGCGATGGGACGCACCAACGATACGATCTTGTTCGGCGGCCAGGTGCATCTGCTCGTGACCGGACCGGACGATGCGGCGGAAGAGCTTGCCAAGACTCTACCGAGCGGTACCTCGCGCGACTACGGCAAGCCCTTCGCCGAGGTGTTCAAGGAGTACGATTACGACTTCTTCAAAGTGGATGGCATGTTGTTCAGCCCAGCGCGGGTGGCCGTCACCGCGGTGGTCAGTGGGCGCACATTTCACGGCGGTGCGCTCGATGAGACGCTCCTAAATCGTTCCTTCGGAAGCTGACGTACGTAAAATGGCAATGACCGCCGGTGCACAGCTGCTTGATGACAGCGCCGCCAGGGCCGCTGCGGCGGCGGACCCCTTGCAGCGAGCATACTTGCTGGCCTGTCTGGATGAGCTGCGCGCGCCCAAGCCGGGGAACGTGAGCATCTACTCACCGGGTCACGGCATGACCGCCCTCGACTTTGCGCGCAGTGCCGAGGCCAGTGCGCCCGCCCTCTGCGACCCGACGCGGCGCCTTGGGGCTCGCGTTCTGGGGGCCATCCAGGGGTCGTGGGCTGTGGCTGGTTGTAATACCAATCTCGGCATTGTGCTGCTGGCGGCCCCCCTGCTGATGGCAGCGCAGCATAGCGGCGGCGGCGCCCTGCGAGACGGTGCGAAAGCGGTCTTGCGTGGACTCGATGTCGACGACACCCAAGGGGTCTTCGAGGCGATACGCACAGCAGCGCCAGCAGGTTTGGGTGAAGCCCGCCAGCACGACGTGCGCGGCAAGGCCACGGGGCCCTTGCGGGATGTCATGGCCAGTGCGGCGGGCGAGGACCGCATCGCCCGCCAGTACAGCCACGACTACGTCGATGTTTTCGAGCTCGGTGTGCCGGCACTGCAGGCATCAACGGAGCAATACACCTCCCGAAAATGGCAGGTGGTTGCGCTATACTTGGGATTGCTGGCGTGGGTACCCGACACGCATATTCGGCGCAAGTTCGGCGCAGATGAAGCGGCATCCGTTCAGAAGGAAGCGCGTTCAGTCCGAGACTCATTGCGACGACAGGGGGAGGGACCCGCGGCGCTGGCGATGTTGCGCGAGTTCGACGCGCGGCTCAAAGCGAGGGGAGTCAATCCAGGAACCACGGCCGACCTGACGGTCGCCACCCTGCTGGTCTCCAGGCTAGCGGGCGTGGTGCCCTCGTCAGGGCGTCCATCGACTTGACACTCAAGGGGCGGCCGCCGAGCGGCTGAGCACCGAGGGTCTCGACGGGGCAGGGCATGAGAGGGCCCAGCCCGATTATTTAGCTCAAGGAGTAATCTAATGGCGAAAGTGACGGGAGTAATGGTGGGTGAGGCCCTCGTGGGCGACACCAACGAAGTGGCACACATCGACCTGATCGTGGGCCCTCGCGGCTCCGCTGCCGAGACCGCATTCTGCAACTCGCTGACCAACAACAAGGACGGCTTCACCAGCCTGTTGGCCGTGGTCGCACCGAACGTGCCGGCTAAGCCCAACACCCTGATGTTCAACAAGGTCACCATCAAGCGTTCCAGCCAGGCGGTGCAGATGTTCGGCCCCGCCCAGCGTGGCGTTGCCAAGGCTGTGGTCGAGTGCGTGGAAGACGGCACGATTCCCGCTGATGAGGCGGATGACCTCTACGTGTGCGTGGGTGTGTTCATTCACTGGGAAGCCACCGACGATGCGAAGATCGAGCAGTGGAACTACGAAGCCACCAAGATCTCGCTGAAGCGTGCTATCGCAGGTGAGCCTTCGGCGAAGGAAGTGGTTGCTCAGAAGAACGCTGAGCACCCGTTCGCCGCTAACGTATCCTAAGGGATTCGCTAGTTGCCGCCGGGTGCCGCGTGGCACCCGGCTGGCTAGTTGGGCTTAGCCTGCTACTACGGTCCCGGCCGAAATCTAGCAAAGAACTGTCCGTCGTGTCCTTTAGCGGCGGCTAGCAGATAGAGCTGCTCCATCCTCAGCGAGCCGCTGTCCTGCCCCAGGGGCGGGCCATTCACCAGGGTGTGGAATGCGTCGCCTCCGAGCAGACGATGCCCTAGCGTGAGGTACAGGCACCCAAGGTGGCCTCCGCGAAGCATCGAACCGAGCACCGTTGGCCCCGCTTCTAGGTAGGCCCGTGAACAACCCAGAGCGCGAACGGCCTCTAGGAGATCGCTGGCGCCGACCGGGCCGTTCTGCTGTGCCGTCATTACCTGCACGCCATCCTCTTCCTCTAGCCGGCGTTTGCGCGCCTGTGGTGCGTCGCTCGAGGTCACGACGACCACCGATTGGCCGTGTTCGGTTAGGGACTTCGGCAGCACGAAGTCCAGCGTGTGACTGGCTATCACGACGGCCGGCTGTCGCGTGAGCCCGCGTTGATCTCGCCACGCCAACAGGTCGGCACCGTCCGCACGCAAACCGACCTGCAAAATATTACTGAGTCGTCCGGCCGCGAGGGCGCGCAGATAGGCACCGTGGGTAATGAAGCAGTCCGCGTGAGCCTGCAGTTCCTGGAACAAGCGCCAGTCCGTGGGTGTCGTGAGGGCGCGAGGTACATGCGAGTCCCCTTCCGCGGCGCCGAGGGCGATGCGCCCGTCTAGGCTGGTCACGAAGTTCGCGTAAACAAGGGGCTGCTCGCCAGCACGTAGAGCTGCTTCCTCCAGCACCGCTACCTCCGGATCGAGGTATCGCCCGTGGACGGGTACTCGCGAATCAGAGTCCGACGGCGGAGGGTACATGGGCAGTAGCTGGGCAGTGGTAGCTTTTGAGGGTTCAGGGCCGAGGGTCATGACGGCGTTTCGCGTGATGGGGCAGCGGTGCCGCGATAGTCTACACTCTGGCCTCGCTCGCGGACGCTCGGCGCGTACGCGAGCGGCGAGGCGCGCCCACCATGTGGGGTGCGTAGGCGAGTCACCAGCGCAGGGAGAACCGCATCATGGCGAACGACGAGCAGACCTACAGCGAAGAGCAGATCAACGCGCATCTGCAGGCCCATCTGACTCACTGGTACTACGAGGATGGATGGATTCGCCGCAAATACCGCACACACGGTTGGAAGGCGACGATGATGGTGGTGAATACGGTGGGGCATCTCGCCGAAGTTGCGTGGCATCACCCAGATCTGACCGTCTCCTACGCCTTTGTCCTGGTCAAACTGCAGAACCATGCGGCCGGCGGCATCACGGATAAGGACTTCGAGTTGGCGGCGCGCATCGAGGACGTGATTCAGTGGCAACCCGGCGAGGACAGCGACAGTGCGCTCGAGGGCACCCCGAAGGACGACGCGCGCGTTCGCTACGTGAAGTACGACTGAGCGGGCGCTAACGGGCGGATCACCACGGCCATGGGCGAGCGCATTCTCTTCCTGACCGGGCGCCTTGCCAAGGACAGCCTGGAACGAGAGCTAGCGGCCCTCGAGAAACGTCAATTCGACTATGAGGTGCGAGATCTCGGCCTGAAGGTGGCTGCGTTGATGACGGCGCAGATGATCGATCGTCGCTTGGGTGATGTGGCTGGCTTTGACCGTATTCTCGTGCCCGGCTTGTGCGGGGGCGATCTGGGGGCAGTCAGCGCCAACCATGGAGTCCCCTTCGAACGCGGCCCGAAGGACCTAAAAGACCTATCGGAGTTCTTCGGCGGGCGCGGTCGCGAAGTCGACCTCACGCGTCACTCGGTGTTGGTATTCGCTGAGATCGTCGATGCGCCTGATGTCTCGGTGGAGGCTGTCGTGGAGCGCGCGCTGCGCTACCGGCAAGACGGCGCGGATGTGATCGACATCGGATGCCTGCCGGGTCGGGAATTCCCCCATCTCGAGGAGTGCATCGAGGCCTTGCACGAGGTGGGCCTCGCGGTCAGCGTGGATTCGCTGGAGGTGGATGAGCTTCGCCGTGCCGGTCGCGCGGGGGCTGACTACCTCTTGAGCCTCAAGCTCAGCACGCTACATCTCGCTGATGAGGCAGCGAGCACCCCAATCTTGATTCCCGAGCAGCATGGGGATCTGGATAGTCTAGTGGAGGCGGTGGCAGCGATGGAGGCCCGGGGGCGCCCCTACTTCGCCGACGCTATCCTGGACCCGATTCACTTTGGATTTACCGAGTCAATCGTGCGCTACCAGACCTTGCGCAAGCGCTTGCCTAAGGCCCCGATCATGATGGGTGTAGGCAACGTGACTGAACTCACGGATGCGGATACCACAGGTGTCAATGCCGTGTTGTTCGGCGTTATCTCCGAGCTCGATGTGGGTGCCGTACTGACGACCGAAGTAAGCCGCCACGCGCGCAGTGCCGTGCGAGAAGCAGATGTGGCCAGGCGAATGATGTTCGCGGCGAGGGCAGATCAACGCCTGCCGCGGGGTTACAGTGGCGATCTCATGACCCATCACGAGAAGAAGCCCTTCACCCACTCAAGGGCCGAGATCGAGGAGATCGCGGCGCAAATACGAGACCTCAACTACCGCATTCAGGTGACCGAGGAGGGGATTCACGCCTATAACCGCGCCGGCCACCAGCATGGGAGGGATCCCTTCGATTTTTACTCCGGTCTCGCGGTAGACGACGATGCGAGCCACGCGTTTTACCTTGGCGTGGAGTTAGCTCGCGCGCAGGTGGCTTGGCAGCTTGGTAAGCGCTACTTACAGGACAACGAACTCGAGTGGGGTGCCCTAACCCCGCCAACGAAGGCGACGCCGGTAGATCCCGCCACCGGCTATCGCGCACCGGGCCCTACGCTCAAAGCACGGCGCGCGAAGGCGGCGCGCGCAGCGCGAAAGACGAAGCAGCACAAGGAATAATCGTCGTGATGATCACTGAGGCGGTGGTGACCACCGTGGCGCCCCAAGGGCAGGTCCATATCGCGCCGATGGGCGTGCGCGAACTGGATGGGCGCCTTCTGCTGGCGCCGTTCCGTCCGTCTACTACGCTGGATAATCTCATTGACACGAAACGGGCCGTGATCAACCTTATCGATGACGTGCGCGTGTTCGCTGGCTGCGTGACCAAGCGCCAGCGGCTGTGGCCAACGGTCGGTGTTGGGGACGGACGCGTCCGCTTAGCGTGTGCGCTCGTGCATCGCGAGCTCGCAGTCGACGAAGTGGAGCCGGACGAGCAGCGCCCCCGCATCTGGTGCCGCCAGACTGGTGCTTATACCCATGCCCCCTTCGCTGGCTTCAATCGCGCGCAGGCGGCTGTGGTGGAGGGGGCGATCCTGGCTAGCCGACTCTCGATGTTGCCCGCCGAGAAGATCATCGGCGAAGTGGCTTACCTGCGCATCGCGATCGACAAGACGGCAGGCCCGCGTGAGGCGCAGGCCTGGTCCTGGCTGATGGAGGCCATCGATGCGCACCTCAAGGCGGACGCGCCCTAGTGGGCCGCTTGGCATTCGTCGCCTTAGGGATTGCTGCGCTCGGCAGGCGGCAGGGGCATCGCGACCAGGTGGCTCCAGCCCCGATAGGCGTCCGTGTGCATCGGAACGTTGTGAACGCGGATGATATCCACCCCTTGCTGAGACAAGTTCAGCGAAGCTCCGGTGGTGATCAGGTCGCGTTCCATGCTGTCCAATGGCCCTTCACTGAAGCTCTTCATAAACGACTTGCGCGAATGCCCGACTAGTAGGCGCACGCCCAGTCGGCCGAGCTCGCCCGCGGACCGCAACAGGCGCAGGGACTGAAGCGCATCCTTGCCGAATCCGATTCCGGGGTCGATCACCGTGCGCTCGGACGCAAGCCCCGCCCTCGACCAGGTCTCGAGCTTGCGCAGGATCCAATCGCGCACCATCTGATAGGGATCGGAGTCGCCAGGCAGGGTCACCGCACGATCAGCGGGCACGCCGAGGTTATGCATAGCGATCACCGTGGTGTCCGGATGGTCGACAGCCACCTCCAGCATGCCTGGCGCCTCTAGCCCGCTTACGTCGTTGATCACCTGGACACCGGCCTCGATAGCCCGTGAAGCAACGCTCGCGTGGTAGGTGTCAACGCTGATCAGGGGGCGCAGAGGGTCGTCGCCGAGGAACTCCACTAGGGGAAGCAGGATCGTTGCTAGGCGCGCCCATTCGGCCTGCGCATCGAGGGGTTCGGCACCTGGGCGGGTGGATTCGGCGCCGAGGTCCAACAGGTGCACACCGTGCTCTCTCATGCGTTGCACCTGCCCCTTTACGGCTTCCCAGTCTTGGTGCTTGCCGCCGTCGGAAAAGGAATCCGGGGTGATGTTCAACACGCCCATCCAAAGCGGGATGTGGTGGGGGAGTGCGCGACTGTAGGCGAGGGCTGTCAATCCGCTCGTGTCGCCCGGAATCCGCAGCTCCGGGCAGATCGCGGCGAGTGGACTGAGCACGAAGTTGCGCGTGAGCAGATCTGGGTGGGGAACCGTGACGCGTCCCACCGTTCTTTGCTCCTCGCCGAACAGCAGTACATCGATGTCGAGCGGTCGTGGCGCCCAGCGCGAGGGGTGGGGGCGGCCACAAGCAGCCTGCGCTGCATCGATATGCTCGCGCAGGCGGGTGATCGCGCTCTCCACGGTGCCGTTCGCCTCGTGCTCGTAGGTGGCGACACAGTTGAGAAAAGGTCGGTTCCAGTCCCACGGTGAACCTGCCGGCAGCAGGGCCGGTGACTCCACCACCGGCGAGACTCGTTGCAAGGTCAAACCGGGCACGCGTTGCATGGCGCGGATCCCCTCGCGCAACCAGTGGTGACGATCGCCGTGATTAGAGCCGAAGCCAAGGATTACTTGCATCAACGATTGCTCTGCCTTCTAAGGAAGCGGATGTGCGTCCCGCGCGCTGGCGATATGCGGTCCAGTTCACGGACCCATCGTTTGGGCACTCGGTAGTCTTGTGATCTGGCGCATCCTACCCCAACCGACACCAGACCAGGGTTGCGTCACCGCGTCTACAGACTCAAGAGCCAAACCCCATGCCCGTAGTGCAAAGTGACAGCCTCGAGGCCCTCACCCGAAAGACGAGCGTCGAGGTTGCCCCCACCATCACCACCAGCGTCAGCGCCGAGCGCATCGCGCGGCAGATGGAGGCACTCGGGCCCCTTCCCGCCGTGGCCCTGGAGGTGATGCAGCTTACCGAGGATCCGAATTCGGACGCCAAGGATCTGCAGCATTCCATTTCTCGCGATGCCGTCATCGCAGGCAAGGTCTTGCGGATGGCGAACTCCGCCTACTTCTCCTCGGGGCAGCCCTGCCAAACCCTACAGCAAGCCAGTACGCGCCTTGGGATGAAGATGATCCGCAACCTCGTGGTCAGCTCCTGCGTGACCGGTATGATGGATAGGGACCTGCCTCACTACCCCTACCACTCCTTCGGGCTGCAAAAGCACTCGCTGGCGACGGGGTTGATTACCGGCGAAGTTGTCACTCGACTCGGCTTGCCGCGCACGTTGACCGACGAGCTGTTCCTCGACGGCCTGCTGCACGATGTCGGCAAGCTTGTCCTCAACCCGCTGCTCCCAGATCGCGTATCCGCGACGGGTGTTGCCGGGATCAAGCGGGAGCGCCTGTTGACGGGGACCGACCACGCGGCCGTGGGAGTTCTCATGGCCGAGCACTGGAAACTGCCCGAGCATGCGGTCGCCGTGATCGGTCACCACCACGACGTGGACGGCGTCGATGAGGACTTTCGCGCCCACGCTGCGGTCGTTGGTATCAGCGACTGGCTGCTCAACACGCGCCGCATCGGTCTGGCTGATGACGCTGAGCAGGTTGAGCCTACCCCGGACGGCCCCGCGCTCGGTGCGTTGGGGATCGATGAAGAACAATTCACGGAATTGACCAGCGATATCGACGATGCCCTTGTCACCATCCTCGAGTTCTGCGACGCCGCTATCTAAGGCGCGCCCGGGCTTCGCCCCTGCCGCCGTCTTCGATCCGCTGCCCCTGCACGCGGCCGAGTCCGCCGACGAGCTGTCGCGGGCACTAACGCAGGTGCTGCAGGCAGCGGAGGTCGCCAGCGGCTGGAGCATCGCCTTCCGTTTGGTGGGCGAGGAAGACCAGGTCACGGTCTACCTCACCACCGACAGCGTGCTGCACGTGGGTGAGCGCCTAAGCTTGCCCGAGCCTGTGCTGCGGGTTGGCCTGATGGCCGGCGATGAGGCGATCCCTGTTGCTCGTGCTGACGGCACCCCCAGTGGACTGCAATGCACGGCGCTGGTCTCCCTGGAGGTGCGGCATAACCACTACGGTTACCTGCTCCTTCACGATGATCTCGACATCATTCAACGGGCCGTCCTGCTGGCCCTCGCCGATCACCTGGCGCTCGCGCTCTACGCCTTGCAGACACGCCAAGAGCGGGCGCGCCTGCAAGCGTTGGACGGACGCAAACTGTCACTCATGATTCAGGCCTCGAGCGTGGTCCTGCGCGAGTTGGATCTCGAGCGAGCCATGTTCAAGCTGGTCGAGCTCGCCGTGGACAGCGTCTGTGGCGAGGTGGGTTGTGTCGCTCTAACCAGCCGCGAGGGGGAAACGCTCGACACCCACGCCAGCTGGGGTATCGACGAGGCGGCGCTTGCCGCGTTTCGCTTGGAGGACGGGCGCAGCGTCTGGCAGTTGGCCACGGCTGACGGTCTCGCGTGCTTGTTTCGCAACACTGAAGAACTGCAAGAACTCGTGCCCTGCGAAGCCCTCGAGCGCATAACGAGCCTGGTCGCCTTGCCCTTGAGCGCTGTCAGCGGCATTCGCGGTTGCCTCGTAGTGGCCAACGCGCCCGATCTCGACAGCGACGCGATCGATCTGCTGAAACTGCTCACCGAGGTATGCGCGACCAGCGTCGACAATGCGATTCGCCACCTAGACTCCATGGAACGCGAGTCCCTCGCCGAACAGCTACGTCTCGCCGGCAGTATCCAACAGGCGCTGCTGCCAGACGGCGCCCCGCAGGTGACAGGTGTCGCCCTGGACGGCTGCAACCTCCCGTGTGACGACTCCAGCGGCGACTACTACGACTACTACCGAATCGATGACTCACGTATCGGTTTCGTGGTGGCGGACGCCACCGGCCATGGCATTGGCGCTGCTCTGATCGCGACCACCGCTCGCGCCGCCTTGCGCGCGCTCCTGCACCGCCAAAGCCACGAGTCCCTCGATCTGGCGGAACTCCTCGAGCAGCTCAACGAACTTGCCGAGGCGGATATGAAGGACGATAAGTTCATCACCTTGTTCGCTGCCGTCTTCGATTCGCAGACCGGAACGCTGACCTACGCGAGCGCCGGCCACGATCCCCCCATGCTCTTGTTCCGACGAGAGCAGGATGCCATTGAACGGCTGGAGGCCACCGGGCTTCCACTCGGCATGTTCCCGATGGCTAGCTACGAATCCGTGACCGTCGCCGATCTGCGCCCTGGCGATCTGATGCTGGTGATGACGGACGGCGTGGACGAGGCGCGCAACAGCGCTGGCGAGCAGTTTGGCTTGGACCGGGTGGAGCAGGTGCTACGGGAGGCCGGGGATCTAGCGCCTGGGCAAATGATCGGCACCCTGATTGATCAGCATCAGACCTTCACAGAATTCGGCAAGCGCGAAGACGACATCACGATGATATGCGTCCGTGTGGGCGATCCCCCTTGATCGCCCTCCCGCGCCGAGCATCCCCAGCGTTGGCTCAGTCGCCGGTCACGTAGCGCAGGATCTCCACCACCTGGGCGGGCGTTCGCGCCCAGGCCATCGCCGCGGCGTCTACCTCTTTCAACGCGTGGACGATGGACTCGTCGTGTAGGGTGATGTAGGGCTTGTCGATGGCCGCGCAAACGCCAGCGTCGAAGGCGGCATTCCACTGCTTGTACTTCTCGCCGAAGCGCACCACCACGATGTCGGCACGTTCGATGAGCGTACGCGTGCGAATGCTATTGACCTTCGACGACGCGTGGTCGCGCCAGAAGGGGGTCGCCCCCAGATCCAGCATGTCAGCAGCGGCATCGCTCGCCTCGTGGTCGGTTACCGGCGCTGTAAAGTCGATGCCGAGGTCGAGTTTTTGCGCACCCCGGACGATCCGCTCACGCCAGTCGCTGTGGATTTCACCGGACAAGTACACTTCCCAGACCATGACAACAGTCTCCTTAGGGTTGATCAGCGCGAGTGGGCACTGGTAGGCATACCGCCGCTTGCTCGCAGGGCGCGCCTTGGCCGCGTGCGAGCGCGTGGTAGCGATCGGGCTTGGTCACATCGAAACGCTCCAGCTGCCCAGTGGGCCAACGCACCACGGCACCGATCAGTGCGCCGCTTTCGCCAAGACCGAAGTGCACGCGGGGGTCGTTGCTCGATTGATAGCTATAGGCCGGTTGGGCGACGCGCCGGCGCAAGCGCCCGTCGGCGCTGCGAAGAATGACCTCGGCACCATGACCTCCCTGAGAAAGCTCGAAGCCCACCCAGTGGCCATCGCCTCGCGGCGCATCATTACGGAGCAATCGTGCCGGGCCGCCATTGTTGACCACTAGCACGTCGATGTCGCCGTCATCGTCGTAGTCCGCGAAGGCGGCGGCGCGGCTGTTTTCGATGTCAGGAACGTTCGTCGTCAGCTTGCCCTCGAGCTGACGGAAGCGCCCAGCGCCAAGGCCCTGGAACAGCAAGTTCGGTTCGGCGAAGGGCTTGCCGGGCGTCATCGGGGGAAGGCTGGCGCCGACGCGACCATTGGTCACGTAAAGATCGATGATGCCGTCCAAGTCGAAGTCAGCGAAGCCCAACCCAAAGCCCGTGTAGGCCACGCTCGGAGCCGCCAGACCCGCCCCTGGGGTGCCATCGCGAAAGAAGTCGCCACCCTCATTCACGTACAGCGTGTTGGTCTCACCTCGCAGGTGACTCATGAACAGGTCGAGATCCCCGTCATCGTCCGCGTCCACGGCGGCAACGCCCATGCCCGCCTCGGCCTTGCCAGCCATATTGACGGCAGTGCCTGAGAGCAGGCCGATATCCTCGAAGGTGCCGTCGCCGAGGTTTTGCCACAGCTGATTTGGCATTCCGTCGTTGGCCACGTAGATGTCAGTTAGGCCGTCGCCATCCAGGTCGGCCACCGCCACGCCTAGCCCATGGCCGAACGCGCTTACCAGGCCTGCGGCCTCGGTGGTGTCCGTGAAGGTGCCATCGCCTTCATTGCGGTAGAGTACGTCGGCGGCAGGGGCGTTGTAGTGACGGGGATGGCAGTAGTCACGGGTCGCCCCGCCGGTGAAGCAGTTCAGCTCCTGGGCGGGCGCCCAGTTAATGTAGTTGGCCACGAACAGGTCCAGATCGCCGTCCGCGTCGTAGTCCAGCCAGGCGGCGCTCGTCCCCCAGCCGTCGTGGCCGGTTCCGCTGCTGGCGGTCACGTTCGTGAAGCGTCCCTTACCGTCGTTACGATAGAGCACATTAGGTCCGAGGTTGGTCACGTAGAGATCCGTGTCGCCATCGCCGTCGTAGTCCCCGGCGGCGGCGCCCATGCCGTAAGCCTGGTCACCCGTTCCACTGGTGAGGGTGATATCCTCGAAGTGATCGCCCGCGTTGCGCAAGAGTACGTTGGTAGGCATATCTATCGGGTCGGCGCCTTCAAGGTCGCCAGTGTCCTTCGCCAGCGAGCCCAGGAAGCCTCCCTGAACGAGGTACAGATCGAGGCGGCCGTCGCCATCAGCGTCGAGCCACGCCGCGCCTCCGGACATGATCTCGGGCAACCACAGGCGGGTGGTGAGGGCGCGAACGTGGGTAAAGTCTACGTAGGCAGTGTCCGATACCTCGGTAAACCAAGCGCTCTCCGCTGCATCGCTGACCCCCGGAAGGCTGCTGAGGAGTGTTAGTAGCCCGACCGCGGTCTGACTGCTCATGGTGCGGGTGACGTCGCGAGCGCTTCGCCCACGGCCTTCACGCCAGGGTGGTCCGGGGCCAAGGCTACTGCCCGCAGATACATCGTACGCGCCGCGGCCTTATCGCCGACGCGCAGATGTAATCTGGCGAGCGATAGCTGCACCGGCAGGAGATCGGGGAACAGCGATAGGGCGTGTGCATAGCGCGTGGCTGCTTCGGAATCGCGGCCCAGGCGCACCAGCACATCGCCGTGCATCGCGGCCAGCTGCGGATCGCGCGAGTCGAGCTGCTCCGCCTTTGCCAGGCTGGCGGCAGCGCCTTGCCAGTCGCGCAGTTGCGCCTGAACTCTGGCGAGGGTCTGGTGGGTGCGGGCGACGCGCGGTGCCACGCTGACCGCGCGACGCGCGTGCTCGAGTGCACGGGGCACGTCTTGCTCGCGCATAGCCACGGAAACGAGGTTCAGTTGGGTGCCGAAGTGCTCGGGTGCCTCGTCCGCCAGCGTGGTGAGGATGTTCTCTGCCGCTTCCAGGCGACCCAGCTGGAGATAGGCCACAGCGAGGTTATTCAAATCGTTGATATCGGCCTCACCCGCAGCGGCGATCTTCTCTAGTACCTGTGCGGCCTGATCGGGGCGTCGGGTGGCGAGCATCGTGTTGGCGAGGTTTCGCCGTGCCGGTGCGTTTACCGTCGCTTCATCGACCCGATCGGAAAGGGGGTCGTTGTAGTAGGCGCGCACGCCATCCACCCCACGGCGCAGCTCCTCGGCAGCTTGCTCGCGCTTGCCTTGGGCTCGGTAGGCCAAGCCGAGCATGTAGCGCGCCTGGCGATAGGTCGGCGCGATCGCGACCGCGCGTTCGAGTGACGCCACGGCCCCCGCGTAGTCCGTTTGGGTGAGGCGGACTTGCCCGAGGCCCGTATGACCGAACGGGTTGACTACTCCCGTGGCGATCATCTGCGTGTAGGCGGCTGCCGCGCCTTCGAGATCGCCTCGCTCGAAGAGCGCCTCGCCCAGCCGTTCTTGTACCCAGGGTTGGCGCGGATCCGCCTTGGCGAGGGCCTGCAGGACGCGCAGGGAGGCTTCCAGGTCGCCCGACTCGCGAAGACACAAGGCGTAGTGAAAGCGCCATAGGGAATTCTCACCGAGCGACAGCGCAAGCACCCAGGTCTGAGCGGCAAGCGCCCACAGATTGTTTGCCTCGTAGGCGATTGCAAGATCGGCCAAGGCCTGTGGATCCGGGGCAGGTGCATCCTCGATCGTCGCCACCCGCTCGCGGACCAGGGCCGACACGTTGGCATCGATGGTCTCGAAGGATGCGGGCAGCGGCGGCTCGAGGGCCGAGGCGGAGAACGACCAGATGCTGACGAGCATAGCGACCAGATGCCGGGCACCAATAGACTTGTTGTTCATGGGCGATGATTCTAGCCGAGGCCGCCGCCGGCGCCGACGTCAGAGAGCGCAGAAAGACGCTTGCGCAGCGTATCGAGCAGCGGTTGGCCCGGTGCGCCCGGTGAGATCCGCCGACGCAGGCTCGCGACGGGGTCGCGCGGTGCTGACTCCTCGGTCCGGGCCGCCGCTTCGCGATAAGCCTGACGGAAAGGCATGCCCTCGGCCACCAGCTCGTAGGCGTAGTCCGTGGCGTACATGTCCGGTGAGATCGCCTCAGCCATGCGCGTTCGGTCGAAGTCGACGTCCGTGAGCAGCCCGACGGAGATGCGCAGCGCCTGCAAGCTCGCTCTCACTCCACGCACCATCGGCCCCTTGGTGAGCTGCAGGTCGCGCTGATAGCCGCTGGGCAGGCTCAACAGCGACTGCAGCTCGGTGATCGCTCCCAACACCGGTGCAGGCGCCGCTCTTAGCAGCTCCACCGGGTCTGGGTTTCGCTTGTTGGGCATGATCGAAGAGCCCGTCGTGTACCGATCCGGAAGTCTCAAGAAGTCGAACTCGGCGGCGGCGAACAAGCTCAGGTCCCAACTGATTCGACGCAGATCCATCAGCACCTGGGACAGCGCCGTGAGTGCCTGCAGCTCGAATCGCCCGCGACTATTTTGTGCGTAGATCGGGTTGACCTGCAGGCGCTCGAAGGCGAGTGCGCGCGTGCTGAGCTCACGGTCTAGGGGCAAGCTGACGCCGTAGCCTGCGGCGGTGCCGAGCGGATTGGCGTCGATCCAGCGCCGCGTGTCGCGGCTGAGCACTACGTCGTCGATGAACGCCTCGGCGAAGCCGGCAAACCATAAACCAAGAGAGGAAACGACGGCACGCTGCAGGTGCGTGTAGCCCGGCATTGGGGTGAGCATATCGGCGTCCGCTCGCTCCAGGCAGATCGAGGCGAGCTGCGCGCAGAGTGACTCGACCTCCTCGAGGGCCTCACGCAGATAGAGGCGGCTCGCCACCAGTACCTGGTCGTTGCGACTGCGCCCCGTGTGGATCTTCGCTCCCAGCTTACCCAGATCTTTCGTTAGCCAGTCTTCAATCGCGGAGTGGCCATCTTCGTAGCGTGAGTCAAGGGTGAAGTCACCACCTGTGTACGCAGCCCGGAGGGCGTCGAGGCTAGCCTCGATGGCCTTCAGTTCGTCGTCCTCCAGGACCCTTATGGAGGCTAGCGCGGCCGCGTGAACGCGCGACGCCGCAATGTCGTGAACGAACAGCTCTCGGTCAAGCACGATGTCGTCACCGGCCATGAATGCCATTAGTTCGGCGTCGACCTGAGCTGCGCCTTCCTTGCGCCATAGTAGGGTCGGGGAGGGGGTCTCTCGTCGTTCATCGGTCATGGGGTCAATCCACTGAGCGCGGGCAGATCGAGCCCGAGGTTGATGTTCTGGATGGCCTGCGAAGCAGCTCCCTTGAGGAGGTTGTCGAGGGCGCTCACCACGGTGATGCGATTGGTGTCGTGACTGCCGCGCCCGAAACCGCCGATTTGCGCACCGTGACGCCCGACCAAGGCACGTGGCTCCGGGATACCCTCGCCAACGACGATGAGTGGATGCTCGGCGTACCAGTTGGCGAAGCGGTCAGCGAGATCCTCGGCGGCGCCCGCCTCTCGCAACCAACCCGTTACGGTCATGCTAATGCCGCGAAAGAACGGCGCCACGTGCGGCGTGAAGGCAACGCCCATACCCAGCTGGTGGCTGACTTCTCGCTCATGCACGTGGTCGGTCAAGGCGTAAGGAAGCAGGTTGTCATGCAGGCGATTGGGATCATTGCGCTGGGACGGGCTGGTGCCGGCGCCGCTGTAGCCAGAGACGCCGAAGCAGGCCACGCCGTCTCTCAGGTCCTGAGCCATCGGGGCGAGGGCTAGGGACATAGCGGTTGCGTAGCAGCCAGGATTGGCGATCAGCCGCTGTCCCGCGTAGCGATGGGCCGTCAGTTCGGGCAGACCGTAAAACCAGCGATCGTCGAAGCGATGATCGGCGCTGAGGTCGATCACGAGGGGGAGCTGGCGCTGAGCGCTCAAGGCGTTGACGTAAGCGGCCGCGTGCCCGTTAGGCAGCGCTAGGATCACGACATCGAACTCCCCGTCACGCGCACCAAGGCTCTGCGGCGCAAGGACCTCGAAGGTGAGCGTCGAATCAACTTGGTAGTGCGCCCCGACCGACTCTCCTGCCAACGCTCGCGAGCCGGCAGCGGCCAGCTGCAGCTGAGGATGCTGATCTATCAGTCTTACGAGCTCGCTGCCCGTGTGCCCCCGGGCGCCAATCAGCGCGACCCGAGCGCTCATTGCGGGTGGTCCGTGAGGCTCGGTGCCTGCGATCGGGCGTGCTCTATGCAGCCGCGAATCAGGTCGAAGTCGTCGAGGCCATACCAGAAGACATTCCAGTCATCGCCCTTCATGCATCCATCGCTCTGTGCGAAGTAGAAGTCGTTTACGGGGTTGCTCGGGCGTGAGCGCCAGAACATGCTCGGGTGTCGGGTGCGTACGCGTTCCCAGATGACCCGCCCGAGCCCCTCCCCACGCGCTTGGTCGGCAACGGCGAACTTGTCTAGACGGGCAATGCCGTTCCAATCGCCGATGATGGCCCCTGCGCGATAGCTGTCGGATATGTAGGCCGCTCTCAGGGGCACTCGCTCCTCGTACCCGGGCACGAGTCGACGCTGGAAGGCGGACTCGATCAACGATCGCGTCCGTTCGCGATCTAGCGCCTGCCACGAGTCGTAGGCGTGCACCTGTTCTCCGCGACGCACGAGAGTGCCGTCGCCGCCGTGCGTAAACAGCTCGCGCGCCAAGGCTTGGGGACGGGTGATGGACACGGAGCTGTCCGGTGGCAGTCGCTGGAGCAGGGCGTTGATCTGCTGCAGCTTTACCCGCATGCCGGAGTGCACCCACGCGGCGTTCATCAGCGCGTCGTAGTCTGTGCGCAAGTTGATGGAGGACAGGATCTCCCCGTGCTCATCGAGAAGTCCGCCCGTGCCCGTGAGGAACACGATCTTGTTTGGCTGCAGGGTTGCGACCAGCTCGTTGGCAGCGAGATCTGCATTGACGTTCAGGGTCTGCCCGCCGGTAGTCTCGCCCAGGCATCCGAGCACGGGAATACAGCCTGCCTCGATGCTGGCATCGATGGCCTCCGTATGTACCCGCTCGACCCGACCCACGTAGCCGTAGGTCGGCTGATCGATGAGCTGCGCCTCGAAGGTGCCCGTGAGAATCGATCGGGCCCGTGCTCCATTGCGCTCCAACGCGCTTACCAGGGCGAGATTCTGGCGCAGGACGACGGCGCGGATATGAGGCATCGCCTCGGCCGACGTGCAACGCATCCCTTCGTGGTAGTGGCGTTCGATGCCAGCGGCGTCTAGGGCCTCGTCGAGCTGAGGTCCAGCCCCGTGCACGACCACCGGGAACAGCCCGAGCTGGTGCAGAAAGCTCAAGGAGCCGGCGAGATCGTCCAGCTGGTCGCGCAGGATTGCGCCGCCCACCTTGACCACCGCGAAGCTGTGCGTATCCAGGCCTGAGAAGCGTTGGAGGTACTGGCGAATCTCCCGGGTGCTGCCGATGCTACCGAGCAGCTGCACCACCAGACGACGGGTCTTCATGCTCAGCCTCCGCCGATCGCCGCCGGAGGGCTAGTGCCCGCCGCCGCGCCGAAGATGCGCTGGTAGTGCCCGAGCGCAGTGCTCAACTGCTCCAGGCTGACCCACTCGTCCGCTGTGTGTGCTTGCTCTATAGCGCCTGGGCCGAAGACCAGCGCAGGGAGCCCAGCCGCGGAAAACAAGGCCGCCTCGGTCCAGAAGTCCACCGCAGCGCCGATCGGCAGCCCCAGGTCATGCGCCAAGGCGCTTGCGTGGGCCAGAGCCTGATCGAAACCACCGTGCGCGTCGGCGTCCGGTAGGGCGGGGCCCGCGTAGCGCGGCGTCCATTGCACTGGATGTGGTCCCTGGTGAAGCGAGTGCACCTCCAGAGCCAAGGCTTGCGGCGATTGGCCCGGCAGCGGGCGAAAGCCAAAGGTGACCTCAGCTGATGGTGCGATGACGTTGTTCTTGACGCCACCGTGCAGCGTGCCCGTGTTGAAACAGAGCCCTTGCAAGCTGTCGAACTGAGCCTCTCGCTGCTGGCATTCGGCCCACCGAACGGCAGCGCTAACCCAGTGGGCTGCCTGGTGCAGGGCGCTGTCGGTGAGGGCGCGCGCCTGGGACGAGTGTCCTGCTTCGCCGGCGAAGCGGCCCGCCCAAGAGTTGATGCCGCGATGGCAAAGTACCGCTTCACACTGGGTCGGCTCGGCGATCACAGCTCGGCGAAAGCCATGGTCGGTCCCTAAGAAGCTGTGGATGCAGTGATTGCTCCCGGCCTCTTCGTCGGAGCTGAGCAGCAGCGCCATGGGGCTAGCGCTCTGTGATGCCACCGTCAGTAGGCAAGCTGCGGCGCCCTTGATATCGCAGGCGCCGAGCCCGTAGGCGCGATCGTCCTCGACACTGAGAGTCAGCGGATCCCGCTGCCAGTGCGCCGTACCAGGCACCGTATCCATATGCACGTTGTACACGGTGTCGGGCTCACCTCGTACCGCCAGCAACGACACGCAGCCGTCGCCGAGGTTGTCGACCGTGACGCGGAAGTCGGGAAGTTGCTCTGCGACGTAGGCGAACAAGCCGCCCTCGTCGATGTTCCGCGGTGGGTTCTGCGTATCGAAGGACACCAGGGCGCGCAGGTGCTCGAGGGTCTGCACCAAGGTCTGCCTATCGGTCATGAGTCGTTCTCCGTCAGGCTGCTGCCGTTGACCTGAGACCAAAGGCGAGAGCTCTGGCCGAACAAGCGAATGAACCCCTGGGCCTCAACGCCGCTCCAACTCGCCCTTTGTGCGTACACTGCCTCGGCGTCGCGCAACAGGTGTGGCGATTCCACAGCCGTCGCTTGCACCTGCGCACCGTCCGTCGACAGGGTCACCCGGCCGTTGACCGTGCGCTCCGCGCTTGCCAGGTAGGCCTCGAGATCGGCTCTTAGCGGATCGAAGAACAGTCCCTCGTAAGCGAGTTCCACCCACTTGTCAGCGACCATCGGCTTGAAACGGTTTTGCAGGCGTGAGCTCACCGCTTCTTCCAGCGCGCGGTGGGCAGTCAGCAGCGCTGTAAGCCCGGGCGCCTCGAACACGATACGGCCCTTCAGGCCCACGCACGTATCGCCCGTGTAGATGCCGCGGCCGACGCCGTATGTACCCAAGCGCTGATTGAGGGTCTGCAGCAGCTCGGCGCCGGCCACCGGCACACGGTCTAGGCCTACGGCTACGCCGTCGGCGAAGTCGATCTGCACGGACATCGGCTCGGACGGCCATTCGGCGCGGGGTCGGCACAGTTGCCAGGTGCCCTCGCCGGGGGCCTGCCACTCGTCGATCTCGTTGCCTGAGATGGTGACCCCGAGTAGGTTCTCGTTCACCGTGTAGCGGCTGGTCTTCGCCGATACTTCGAAGCCACGCTCGCGCAGGTAGGCCATCTCGTAGTCCCTCACGCCATCCACCTGGGCCTGCGCCTCGCGCACCGGAGCGACGATCGTGATGCCTCCAGATGCATCGCCGAGGGTTTTGGCGGCGATATCAAAGCGCACCTGATCGTTGCCCATGCCCGTGCACCCGTGGGCAAAGTGCGAGGCACCAATTTCGCGACACAGTTCCAAGGATCGTTGCACGACAAGGTAGCGATCGGAGCACAGCAGGGGATATTGATCCTGATAGGTAGCGCCGGCTCTTACCAGGGGGATCACGACGTCTTGCCAAAGGCGCTCGCCACCCTCGAAGGTGATGTGGCGCACGGCGCCCAGTTCATGCGCGCGAGCTTCGATGGCGTCAACCTCTTCGCGACTGACGCCGCCGGAATCGACGAAGAGGGTCGTCACCTCATAGCCCTGTTCGCGCAGCCATGGCACACAGTAGCTGGTGTCTAGGCCGCCAGAGAAGGCGAGTACGATGGGCTTGCTCATGAGCCGGTCCTCTGCAGCAGATCGATCATTAGGGCCTTTTGGACGTGCAGGCGGTTCTCCGCCTCATCGAGGGCGACGCATGCCGGGGAGTCCAGCACGGCGTCACTTACCTTCACGTTTCGTCGCACGGGCAGGCAATGGCTGAACAGTGCGCGGTCCGTGCGCGCCATCTTCGCCTCGTCCACCATGAAGTGGCGGTGCGCCTCTCGCACGGGCTTCTCCTCTTCCCAGCGACCAAAGTAGGGCAGCGCGCCCCAGCTCTTGGCGTAGACCACGTCGGCGCCTTCGTAGGCCTCGTCTACATCGTGGGTGACCTTCAGGGAACGACCGTTTTGCTCAGCGAAGGTTTGGCCTAGGTGCATGTAGCGCTTATCGAGGAGATAGTCCACGTTTGGGCAAAGCAAGGTGACGTCCATGCCGAACTTTGAGGCGATGAGGAGGGCTGAATTCGCCACCGCGGTGTTCAAGGGCTTCGGGTGGTACGTCCAGGTGAGCAGAAAGCGTCTTCCGTCCAAGCGCCCCAGGTGCTCCTTTAGGGTGAGCATCAGGGCCAGTTCCTGACACGGGTGGGTGATAGTCTCCATGTTGATCACCGGTACGCTGGCGTGGCTGGCCAGGGCGTTGAGTAGACGATCCTCGCGGTCCACCGTCCAATCTTGGAACTTGGGAAAGGCACGTACCCCGATCAGATCGACGTAGCGTGAGAGCACCCCGGCGACCTCGCTGATGTGCTCTTCCGCGTCGCCATCCATGACCGCACCAGGCTCGAACTCGATACCCCACGCGTCCTTTCCCGGCTGGAGCACGATGGCCTTGCCGCCGAGTTCGTGCATGCCGAGCTCGAAGGACGTTCGCGTTCGAAGCGAAGGATTGAAGAAAAGCAGGGCGATGCTGCGCTCGGCGAGGGCATCGTTGAAGCGCGCCCGTTTGAGCTTGGCAGCCTCGCTCAACAGGTGAGCTAACTCGTCGCGTGACCAATCGGCGGTGGTCAGGAAGTGTCGCATGCGTTTTTGGTGTCCAGTCGTAGGGGTGGGCGGCGGCGGACTGAGCTTCAGATGCAAAAAAACCCAGCGGATGCCGGGCTTTCGAGGAACGGTGTGCGGCCTGTGTGTCGCCTGCGCGCGCGTGCTCTACCCGGGGATGCTTCGGGAGCGTCGGCGTCGCAGTCGGCGACGGATGGCGGTGGGCGCGCTTACGTTCGTCATCATTGCATTTCACCATCGTCTAACGGCGCTGACAAGTCGTCATCTCGCCCACGTGTCACCGGGCAGGGGGAGGCGGGTAGTGCTCTTCATCTCCCGCATGGAGAAGGTGGTATTCAGCTCGCGCACGCAGGACAGCTGCAGGACGCGGTTAGAGATGAATTCGTCGTAGCTCGCCAGATCCTCGGCGACGACCTTGAGCATGTAGTCATAAGCGCCGCTAATCTTGTGGCACTCAAGAACTTCAGGCCAGGTTTGGATCGCCCCGTCGAAGGCCGCCACCGACTCGGTATGGTGGTTCTCCAAAGACACGCTCGCCAGCGCCAAGATGCGATAGCCGAGTTGATGGCGATCCAGGCGTGTTACGTAGTCGGCGATGACCCCCTGGTCCTCGAGCTCCCGCACCCGCCGCCAACAAGGCGAGGCGGAGAGGGCCACGCGTTCGGCGAGGGCCTTGTTCGACAGACGCGCGTTTCCTTGCAGTTGGTGCAGGATGCGATAGTCAGCGTCATCGAGGTCGGTAGGCATATTCTTTCGGTCAAGACTAAATTTGAGCAACATCCTACCCATGTTGCGCCGCTTTGCCAAAGAAAAGGACAACACCTTGCTCGCCTGCCGCTCTAGACTTCCTGAAACATATGAACGTGGGAGCGAGCGACGATGGTGGCGGCGACCCCCTTGGCCCGCGGCAGCGGGGCCCATTCCAGCGGCGATGGCAGCGCCAGTTTCGATTGGCCAGAACTCGCCCGTCTGATGCACCTCTCCCGGGCCCTCGATGCGATCGAGGAAGAGCGCCTCTTGCCACAGGGCAAGCTCTTCTACCAGTTCTCTGCCCGCGGGCACGATCTCGCCCAGCTGTTGCTCGCGCAGCGCTTGACCCATCCGGCCGACGCGGTGAACGGCTACTACCGGTCGAGACCGATGATGCTGGGCTTGGGGCTTGAGCCTGAGGAAGCCCTGGCGGGCCCGTTGATGAAGGTTGGCGGCTTCAGTGACGGGCGCGACATCGGCGTGGTGTTCAATCTGCCGCGCCCTGATGGCCCGAAGATGTTGCCCATGTGCGGTGGCGTGGGCGCGCAGTACACGCCGGTCGCTGGCTGGGCCCAGGCGTTGACCTACCGGGAGCGGTCGCTTGGCGAGGACTGTGCTGAGGCGATCGCCGTTGCAATGGGCGGAGATGCGTCCTGCGCCACCAATGGCTTCTGGTCGGCGCTGAACATCGCCACCGCTCAGAGTCTCCCCATGCTGTTCTTCGTGGAAGACAACGGCTACGGCATCTCCGTGCCGTCCACGGTCCAGACACCGGGCGGTAACATCGCCGCTAACTTGTCGGGCTACGGCAACCTCCACATCATTGAGGGTGACGGGACCATGCCCGAGTCAGCGGCATCGAAGACTGCAGATGCTGTGGCCTACGTACGGCGCGAGCGCCGCCCCGCCATGCTCCGCCTGTCCGTGCCTCGCCTGAGTGGCCACTCGGCCCAAGACACGCAAGCCTACCGTGGCTCGGCAGAGCTGGAGGCCGAGGCGCGACGTGACCCGCTGGTCCGGCTTCACGACTTTCTCGTGCCAACGCAAATGAGCGAGCACGATTGGCAGGTGCATGCGCAGGTGGCGCGGGCCACCGTTGAGAACGCGCTAGATCGTGTCCTCGCAAGGCCCACCTTGGACCCTCAGGCGGTGACCCGTTTCGTATTCTCCGACCCGGACGAAACGCAGCAGGTGGGTGGGCTACGCGGCGCCGGTGTGCCCCACCTCGCCGGCACGTTGGAGCTCAAGGCCGAACCGGGCCGGGTGAACATGCTTGCCGCGATTCGTCGCACCCTCGATGCGGAGCTAAGTCGCAACCAGCGAATGGTTGTGTTCGGTGAAGATGTGGGCGCGAAGGGCGGCGTGCATGGCGCAACCCTCGGCCTGGCTCAGCGCCACGGTGCCGCCCGAGTTTTCGACACGAGCCTGAGTGAGGAGGGCATCATCGGTCGGGCCGTGGGCATGGCCATGGCTGGGTTGCTGCCGGTGCCAGAAATTCAGTTTCGAAAGTACGCGGATCCTGCTGAAGAGCAGCTCAACGACTGCGGAAGCATGCGCTGGCGGACCGGGAATCGATTCGCTGCACCCATCGTGGTGCGCATGCCCGGAGGGTTCTTTCGCTGTGGCGATCCGTGGCACAGCCAGACCGGTGAGGTGAAGTGGGCGCATGCGGTCGGTTGGAAGCTCGCTTTCCCCTCGAACGCGCAAGACGCCACGGGCCTGCTGCGAAGCGCGCTACGCGGCGACGATCCGGTGATCTTCTTTGAGCATCGTGCCCTGTTGGATGCCGCCAGCGCCCGCGCGGATTATCCGGGTGACGACTACGTTCTACCCTTCGGTCAGGCGCGCGTAGTGCGCCCGGGCAAAGACCTGAGTCTGATCACCTGGGGCGCGATGGTGGCTCGCGCCGAGCAAGCTGGCCGCGCCCTGTCCGCCGCTGGCGCGGGCGAGGTGGAGGTGATCGACTTACGCACGCTCGTGCCATGGGACCGAGAGTGCGTCATTCGCGCCGTCCAACGCACAGGGCGCTGCTTGATCGTGCACGAGGACAACCTCACAGCGGGGTTCGGCGCCGAGATTGCTGCGACGATTACCGACGAGGCCTTCTTCGCCCTGGACGCGCCCGTGCGTCGCCTGGCGATGGCCGACATCCCCAGCCCCCACAGTCCTGCGCTGCTTGAAGCAGCGGTACCCAGCGCGAGCGATATCGAGAACGCTGCGCGGGCGCTGTTGGAGTTTTGAGCATGGGCTCGCAGACCCCGAGCGCCGGTGACGCACGGGCGGTCAGTAGCACGGTACGTGTGAGTATGGAGCAGGATCTGCAAGACGGCACTCGTGCCGTGCTCGGCACCTGTCTAAAGGCAGCCGGGGATGCGGTTTCCGCCCACGAGCCGATCGCTGAAGTGGAAACCGACAAGGTGGTCGTGGAGCTGGCGGCCCCCTGCAACGGCGTGCTGTCCGAATGGTGTTTCCAGGTCGGAGATGAGCTACCGCCGGGGTCCGTGGTCGCACACATTTCGCCTGCAGGATCTGACGCCATGACGTCATCGCCCGCGGACGTGGATTCAAGGCAGGCCTTGGCGCACGATAACGATCGCAAGGAGGCTGTGCCGCGTAGCGGTAACGCAAGTCGGCGGCTGAGCCCGGCTGTGAAGCGAGTGCTGGCCGAGAACCGACTGGACCTCACCACTGTCCTGCAGAGCGTTAGCGGCTCCGGTCGCGACGGGCGTCTGAGCGCGGCCGATGTCCGCGCTTACCTCGATGGCCGCGCCGGCCACGGTGAGCAGCAACAGGGTGAGCCGATACGACAGGGGACGGCGACACCACTCCCGGCGCCTACCCCTGAGCCGAATGGCACGCCCCCGTGTGCCGACGATGGCGCCGCGCGTCGAGTCCCCCTCACTCCGATGCGTCGCGCCATCGCCGAGCACCTCTCGCGAAGCTTGTTGGAGACAGCACCCCATGTCACGACGGTGTTCGAGTGTGATATGACCTGGGTGCTCGCCCACCGCAAGGCTCATCGGGAGGACTACCGGGGTCGCGGCGTCGATCTGACCCTCACCGCCTACTTCGTAGCGGCTGTCGCTGGGGCCTTGCGTGAAGTGCCCGAGGTGAACAGCTCCCTGGACGGCGACGATCTGCTCTTGTGGGAGGGCATTCATGTGGGGCTCGCCGTTGCCCTGGGAGAGGACGGTCTCGTGGTGCCCGTGCTACGCGACGTGCACCAACGAAATTTGTTCGGTATCGCGCAGGGCCTTGGAGAGATAACCGAACGTGCGCGGGCGCGAAGACTCGTGCCCGAGGACATGCAGGGCGGTACCTTCACCATCTCCAACCACGGCGTGAGTGGGAGCTTGCTCGCGGCCCCCGTCATCATCAATCAACCGCAATCAGCGATCCTAGGCGTTGGAAAGCTGCGTAAGGAGGTGGTGGTTCGTGAGCTGGAGGGCGAGGATGTGATCCGTATCGCCCCCTTGTGCTATCTGACCCTATCGCTCGATCACCGCGTGTTGGACGCGTACACGGCAAACCGCTTCCTCGGCAAGGTGGTAGCGACGCTAGAAGGGTGGCGGGACGGGTAGCGCGGGCGCCCGTCGCCACGAGTCTGCAGGCCTAAGCGGCGGCCGTCGCGCAGATCGATTCCGCCACCGCGGCGGCCAAATCATCGACCCGCTGACCAGGTAGTCCGGCCAGGTTCATGCGCCCAGAACCGACGATGTAAATGTGGTGCTGGGCGCACAGGCGGTCGATCACCTCGCGCGCCACGCCGAGCAGGGAGAACATGCCCTGCTGTTGGGTAAGGAACGTGAAGTCCTGATCGGGCACCTGCGCGTTGAGCGCCTGTGCCAAGGTGCTGCGCAACTCGGCAACCCGTTGGCACACGGCACTCAATTCTCCGCGCCACTGCCTCTGCAGGGACGGATCGCTCAGCACCTCAGCCACGATGCCTGCGCCATGGTGGGGCGGCATCGAGTACATGCTACGTGCCACCGCAGACATGTTGCTGGCGACGACGTCTGCGCTTGACCCCTTGCGCGCGAGCACGCTGAGTGAGCCGGTCCGTTCTCGATAGAGGCTGAAGTTCTTCGAGCAAGATGCCACCACCAGCATTTCCGGCACCCGCGCAGCCATCGCGCGTACACCGCCAACGTCACCCTCGACATCGCGGCCGAAGCCCTGGTAGGCCAGGTCGACAAAGGGCACGAGGTGGCGCTCCAGGATTAGGTCGGTGACCTGCGTCCACTGCGCTTCGCTGAGGTCGGCACCGGTGGGGTTGTGACAGCAGCCGTGCAGAAGAATGAGATCGCCGGCCTGCGCTTCGCCGACGTCCTCTAGCATGCCCTCCAGGTTCAGCGCATGGGTCGACTCGTCGTAGTAGCGATACTGCTTTAGCTGCACGCCTACGGAACTGAGCAGGGGCACATGATTCGCCCACGTCGGGGTGCTCACCCACACGGTCGGTGGCTTCGCAGCGCGGTTGAGGAGCTCCGCCGCGACGCGCAGACCGCCGGACCCCCCAGGGGTCTGTATCGTGCGCAGGCGCCCGTCACGGCGGGCAGGGTGGTCCTCGCCAAAGGTGAGTGACTGGTGTAAGTCGCAGAACTGCGGATCCCCCGCGATGCCGACGTAGGTCTTGGTGGTTTGCTTCGCCAGCACGCGGCGCTCGCCTTCCAGGACCGACGGGAACACGGGCGTGACGCCGTGCTCATCGGTGTAGACGCCGATGCCGAGATCGAGCTTTTGAGGGCTGCTGTCCGCTCTATAGCGCTCCATGAGCGCGAGGATAGGATCGGGCGGATTGGGTGTGAGGGCGTCGAACATCATGGCGCGGGCTCCGCGAGTAAGCAGTGATGGCAAGCACTGTAGTTTACCTTTCCGCGAAGCGCCCTGCGCCCTCAGCGGCCGCCCGCAAGAGCGCAGGTACGCGCCACTGGTGGGATTGGTCGGTCAGGGCCCCGTAGCGCTCCGCTGCCTCAACTACCCGGCCTAGACCGCAGTGCTCAGCGTGGTGCATCGGCCCGCCCCTATGGCGAGGAAACCCATAACCATTGCACCAGATGACGTCGATATCCGCGGCGGAGCCTGCTACGCCCGACTCCAACAGTCGGCTGCCCTCCACGGCGAGCGCGAACAAGCAGCGCTCGAGGATTTCCGTGTCGCCGTGCTCGCGTTGGACCACCCCCAAAAGATCTGCTTCGTGACGGATGAGGGCGTCCGTGGCAGGGTCGGGTATGGCTTTGCGACTCCCGGTCTCATAACGGTAGCACCCGGCGCCGCTCTTCTGTCCGAGGCGTTCCGCCTCGACCAGGGCGTCTGCCACCCGATAGAAGCGCGGATCATCGGGTCGCTCGGCCCAGGCTCTGCGAGCCCGATAGCCGACGTCGAGTCCCGCCAGATCGCCCACAGCGTTCGGGCCCATGGCGAAGCCGAAGTCCTCGAGTACCTGATCGATGCGCTGCGGAGAAGCACCTTCCAGGAGCATTAGCTGATTCTCGCGACCGTAGGCATAGAGCATGCGATTGCCGACGAAGCCGAAGCCGTTACCGACCACCACCCCGACCTTATTCAAGCGCCGCGTGAGGTCTCGGCCGAGGTGCTCGGCCTCCTTACGGTTCCAGTCGCCCACCACCACTTCCACCAGGGGCATGAGGTGGGCGGGGGAGAAGAAGTGCAGGCCGATGACGCGCTCAGGCCGTGTCGTTGCCCTCGCGATCGATTCGACATCGAGCGTGGAGGTGTTGCTGGCGAAGAGCGCCGCCTTTGGCAGGGCGGCGTCGAGCGTGCAGAACAGGCGCTGCTTCAACGCCAGATCCTCGAAGACGGCCTCAATGATCACCTGGGCTTGGCCCAATGGGTCGAGCTGATCGGTGACCTCGAGGCGAGCCGCGCGCGCATTTGCTTGCGCAGCGCTGAGGCGTCCACGTTCGACGTCGCGGCTCAGGAGCCTGTCGACTTGTTGCCGTGCACGCTGCGAGGCCTGGCGACTCTGATCGTGCAGCGTCACTGCGAGTCCTGCGTGCAGGCACGCGAGCGCGATCCCAAGCCCCATGGTGCCAGCGCCGACGACCGCGATGTGATCTACCGGGTCCGCTGCGCCCTGCGCCGACGAGGGCAGCTGGCGAGCCCGACGCTCCGAAAAGAACATGTGCAGCATGGCCAAGTGCTGGGGGTCCTCACTGCACGCTCCGTGCTCGGCCGACTCGACCGCCAAGCCATCCTCGAAGGTGGCCGCACTCGCCGCCCGTACGCAGCTGACCAGTCGCCCGGGCGTGCGGTAGCCACGGCTGCGGGCGAGCAGCTTGGCCGCTTCGCGATCGAAGCTGTCGTCGGCAGTGTTGAGCGCTACCGTTCGCGCGCTCACCCGTCGGCGGGACGTCTGCTGCTTTAGCAGCGCTTGCGCGGCTTCCAGGGCGGCACTTGCGGGAGATCGAGGGCGCTCGTACACGGCGTCGACGAGGCCGAGCTCAAGCGCCCTTGTAGCGGTAATGCGCTTGCCGCTGCCCATCAGCTCAAGCGCCGCCCGCGCGCCAATGAGTCGCGGTAGGCGCTGAGTGCCGCCGGCGCCAGGCACGAGCCCATAGTTGATTTCGGGAAAGCCCAGCAGCGTGTCTTGCGCCACCACGCGGTGATCGGCGCATAGCAGCAGCTCTAACCCCCCTCCCAAGGCGACCCCGTGAGCGGCCACCACGATGGGCAGCGCGAGCGATTCCATCCGCGAGAACAACTCGCGCAGGCTGGGCGCTGCGACGGGCCGCCCGAACTCGCGAATGTCCTGCCCCGAGAGGAAGTTCTCCCCTGCACAGACGATCAGCACGGCTCTCGCCGCTGGCGCTTGGGTCGCGCGCTCGAGCGCCCAACGCAGTCCTTCTCGCACGCCCTGCGAGATGCCATTGACCGGTGGGTTGTCGATCGCGACGAGCGCAAAGGCGGGGTCGTGCTCGAAGCTGAGCGTGACGACTGGGGAGCTGGTAGCGTTTGGGGCATTAGACATGGTGGATGCGTCGCTTCAGGTCAAATCGTGGTCGAGCACGATGAGTTGTGTGGTCGAGTTGGCTTGGCAAGCTAGGACGCAGTCTCGCTCCACCTCTCCCAGGGCTTAAGTCTATAGCTCACGTCCATCCCCGCGCTGCCTTGAGCCCCCGTACAGCCGTTCGCGGGGATGGGGCATTGGCCACGCTTCGCTTCCATGATTAGCGCAACGATTAGCGCAACTTCAACCTGCTCTTCGACATGTGCGGGGGGATATCCCCGATCGGTAAAGCTAAGAGGGCAATCGTTGCGCTGACGTCTATGGCGATGGTCGTTGAGTGCCGCTTTCACAAATGAGTGGAAATCCTCAATTTTATCAGAACTCTGTAAGCTATATCGCAGGTATATGCGAGGTTATTAACTCGCCCGCCGGGAGCTCACTGACGCGCAGTCACGAGTTAGCCCGCGCACAAAGCGCTACCGGCGCCCAACGACGAGCAGGGGGTGCGCGCTCGGTCCCCTTAGACCCGCGGCCTGCATCTGCCTAGCGGGCTTTCCCGTGCCTTTGGGCGATGAAGGTGTGTTGAGTCTGGCGGGTCGGTCGATCTGGAGGTTGGCCGCTAGCCCACGGGTGGAGTTGACAAATTTAACTCATCCTAACCTTGAAACTAACTACGATTTGTCCGCTAATGACCTGATATAAAAAGTAAAAGCCCATGCGATCCCATTCCTACCACCGCGCGCAGGGGCAGTACCGGCCCAGTGGAGCGCCACGGTATCTCGTGGACAGCAGCATGCTCCGATGGCGCTGACCTAAGCGTTGGTAGGACGCGCCTTAGCACTGGAGTGGGCTGCCCTTCCAGCTGACACACTGCGCGGAAGTGGGATGGCAAATCGGTCGCCAAGCGTCCAGCCGGCGGTAGTTGACGGACGAAGGTCAGCGGCACGTCAACGGCGCTTTGATCCGGCGATAGTCGCCTGAGGCAATTATCGAAAATGATTTAGAAAACCCGCTTACGAGATTGAAAAGATTAATATTAGAGGCGTATCTCGACGAGGTCCTAATGAGGCGCTTCAGCGACCGGTGCCCGCTGCCGTACCGGACAAAGCACAGATGGATCGGGGGGAACGACGTCCCAGTCGAGGAGGCCAATCGAGACCTTGGTGAACGCTGATGTCGGACGTGCGGACGCTGGCAGCCGAGCCGAGATCAGCTGCCGGCGTATCCATCTCGGTCCTAGGCGCATACCGGGCGAGAAGCACTAGATTCAGGCCTCATCCCAAGCTCGGCACGGATTGCATGGATCCGCGTTGATGCTGCTTGACTGCGCTCAACATCATGGATGTGCTCAGGTGATCGACGCTGCGCCGCCCCCACACCTGCTGGATGGCAACGATGGTCCTGGGCGAAGCGCATCAGGCTGGTGTGGACAAGGCGCTGGCTGAGTTGGAACGCGTCCATTGGGGCGAGCAAGACCGGCGCCAGACCACACCCCCGCCCGTGGGTAGAGACGTCGTCGAATGCGGCGATGGAGTAGCGAGCCTGATCGCCGGGGCACTGGGCGTAGAATCGCGAGGTGAGGCGTGTGCGATCGGGTGTCTGAGGGGGCGGTGTTCCTTCATCAGAACACACTAGATCGACACCCGGCCCCGTACCAGATCTCGGCCACGGTTGCCGGTGGGGAGGTTCCCGGTATAGTGCCCCGGATCCTCCCAACGGCCAGCGATTCCGAAAGTTCAGATGAAGCGCGTGTTCTCGGGCATGCAGCCCACCAATCAGCTCCACCTTGGTAACTACCTCGGCGCCCTGCGCAACTGGGTTGGCCTGCAGGACGAGATGGACGAGTGCATCTATTGCGTGGTCGATCTCCATGCGATTACCCAGCCCTACGATCCCGCACGTCTTGCCGAGGCGACGCGAGAGGTCGCCGCAACGTACATTGCCGCTGGTGTCGATCCGGACCGGTCCATCGTGTTCGCCCAATCCACAGTCCCCTCCCACGCCCAGCTCATGTGGCTGTTCGCTAGCCTGGCGCAAATGGGGGAGCTGAATCGGATGACGCAGTTCAAAGAGAAGTCTGGCAAGCACCGCGAGCGCGCAGCGCTCGGCCTCTTCGCATACCCCGTGCTGATGGCTGCGGACATCTTGGTCTATAAGGCCACGCACGTGCCCGTGGGGGAAGATCAAAAGCAGCACTTAGAGTTGACGCGGGAGATCGCACGCACCTTCAATTTTCGCTACGAATGCGAATGCCTGCCGGAACCGGAGCCGCTGATTCTAGGCGCGGCGACCCGCGTGATGAGCTTGCGCAACGGTCAGGAGAAGATGAGCAAGTCAGCGCAATCCGATATGACACGCATCAACTTGACGGATGATTCCGACGCGATCGCACAGAAGATCCGCAAGGCCAAGACCGATCCGGAGCCGTTGCCCGAGTCACTCGAGGAACTCGACGGGCGTCCAGAGGCGCGCAACCTCATCAATATCTTCGCGGCGATCACCCAGCGAAGCCCCGACCGGGTGCTTGAGGAGTTCGCTGGCAAGAACTTCTCCGCCTTCAAGCCGGTGATGGCTGAGGCGACTGTCGCCCATCTGGGGCCCATCGCGGCCCGCCTGCGCGAGCTTCTGGCCGACCCCACCGAATTGGACGCACTGCTCGAACGCGGCGCCGAGCGCGCTGAGGCAATCGCCTCACAGGTGGTGATTGAGGTCAGCGAGCGCATGGGGTTCTGGCAACGCCGCCCCAACACCCCCTAACGCTCGGAGCGAGGGCCCCTATGTCTCAGCCGACGATCACGCTGTACGCCATCCCCTCCAGCCGCGGGATGCGCGTTACTGCCACGCTCGAGGAGCTGGGGCTCGACTACGAGTTCCAGGCCATGATGCCGGGCACGGACCTGGCGAAGGCGCTGCACTGCATGGGCAAGACGCCAGTGCTGAAGTACGGCGACCTCACTCTGATAGAGTCTGCCGCGATCTGCCAGTTCTTGGCGTCCCGCCACGGGCTAGGCTCGCTGCTGCCGGCGCAAGGCAGCGCCGAGCGCGCAAAGCACGATCAGTTGCTGTGGTTTGTGGTGACCGAACTCGAACAGCCCTTGTGGACCCTTGGCAAACACAGCTTCGTCATGCCGAAGGAAGCACGCGTCGAGGCGATCAAGCCCGTTGCCAGGGAGGAGTTCTCGCGCGCTATGGCTGGCTTTGAAGTGCTTTTCGGGGAGGGGCCTTTCGCCCTCGGCGAGCAGTTCACGCTGGTCGATATCGTGACCGCCCATACGCTCAATTGGGCGGTGTCGGCGAAGTGTGAGGTGAGTTCGCCAAAGGTGAGCGACTACCGAGCGCGTGTGCTGGAGCGAGCGTGCTTCGTAGCCGCACGCGCGCGGGAAGAGGCCGCGCGGGAAGGCTGAGCAGCCTTCAGTAGGAGCCGCGAGCAGCCATTCCCGCGCGTCGCCTTATCCAGCCGGTCAGCGGTTCGTACCACCCCTTGCGCAAGGCGCCATCGAGAAGCAAACGCCAATCGACTGTCGCCGCGCCTGCATTTGCCTGTCGCGCGCTAAAGGCCGCGACATCATCTTGCAGATCGCCCGCGTACCGCGCGCGCTGAGCTGGGAGTACTGAGCTCTTTACCTGTTCGTAAAGGGCCAGGTCTGCTTGGTTTCGGGCCACCACTTCGTCACCGAACGCCTGCATCAGCCGGTCCGCCTCGTCGCGATCGCCCTCACCCGTGTTGCGCGCCTGGTAGCGGGGATCGAACGGGAGGGCGCTGATGGCTGCGAACTGGACGAGGAACTCGTCCAGGGACTCCACGGTGCCGATCAGGGCGAATTCGCCGCGCAGCGCGTCGAGTGCCGCATTGCTATCTCGATTGCCGCATAGTTTGCGCGTCTGCAGATCGAAGGACGGTTCGTGATCCAGAAAGCGCTCGAAGCTCCAGTCCTTCGCCATCACGCGATTCCAGTACCGAAACTGCGACAGGTACCGCGCCACCGGATCGCGCAGCAGGGTGATGTAGCGCACAGGCCGGGATGCCTGCGAGGCCAGGTCAGAGAACGGCGCAACGGCGTGTCCGCCAATGGCACGGATGAAGGGATTGACGCGCAGCGCCACCCGCAGATCCTCCGCCATGAAGATCCCGCTCGGTGTGCGTTCAGCGTAAGGGCGAACGTCTAAGTAGCGTCCGAGGTAGTTGCGTCGAAGCAGGTACAGCAGGGTGGTGCCAGCGGCCTTCTCGATGTGCACGAAAGCGACCAGCGCATCCTTCGGCACGGCGCGGTCCTGGATCATGTGAGCTGTGCCTGGAGCATCGCGTCGAACGAGAAGGCCCTCGACGTCGCCAGGCCCCGCTCAGACAGCCGTTGGGTCCACCCGCTGTGCTCACGACAGACAGAGCCAACCGTTACACTACGCAGGCAGTGCGCCCGACTTCTCGGGCCTCGGCGGAGAATCCCTGTGCTCGACGCGCTCGATCTCGCTCGCATTCAGTTCGCCTTCACGGTGACCTTTCACATCGTGTTCCCCGCCTTCTCCATCGGCCTCGCCAGCTATCTCGCGGTGCTGGAGGGTCTGTGGCTCTGGCGGCGCCAAGAAGTCTATCTGAACACCTACACGTTCTGGCTGAAGATCTTCGCCGTCGCCTTCGGCATGGGGGTCGTGTCCGGCATGGTCATGAGCTAGCAGTTCGGTACCAACTGGAGCGTTTTCTCCGACAAAACCGCACCAGTCATCGGCCCCTTGATGGGCTACGAGGTACTCTCCGCCTTCTTCCTGGAAGCGGGTCTTCTTGGCGTCATGCTGTTCGGCATGAAGCGTGTCCCGAGGCCAGCTGGCTGCAACGGGCGTCAGTGCTGATGGGGCCTGCCGGATTCGTTGCGGTGGTCAGCGGTTGGGTGGTCACGGAAGCGGGCAGGCAGCCCTGGGTGGTGTACGGCGCCCTGCGTACTGCCGATGCTGTGTCTCCCATTGCGACTCCCGCCGTTACTTTCTCGCTCGCGGCTTTCGTCATCACGTATCTCTTCGTGTTCGGCGCAGGCGTGCTTTACCTTTTGCGCTTGATGGGTCACACACCCAAAGAGGGCGAGAGTGATCCGAAGACCAGCATTCCCACACGTGCGGCGGGAATCACCCCGCCTCGGCAATGACTTCCGCGCTCAACGCGCCACGGGGCGACTGATCCGGTGGTGGGACTCGATCTGCCCTTGGTCTGGGCTGGAATGATCGCGTTTGCGGTGCTGGCCTACGTGTTGCTCGACGGATTCGATCTCGGCGTTGGCCTGCTGTTTCCACTACTTCGGAGCAAGCGACAGCGAGACGCTGCCATGAACTCCGTCGCCCCGGTGTGGGACGGCAACGAGACTTGGCTGATCCTCGGTGGCGGTGGCCTCTACGCCGCATTTCCCCTCGCCTACGCTGTGCTCCTGACCGCGCTCTACGCCCCGATGACCGCCATGTTGATCGGTCTGGTCCTACGCGGTGTCGCCTTCGAGTACCGCTGGCGCACGGAGCGTGGTCGATGGCTCTGGGATTTCGCCTTCACCTTCGGTTCGCTGACGGCTGCGTTTTCCCAGGGGGTCACGCTCGGCGCACTCGTCGACGGCATCGCCGTGGACGGGCGTGCCTACGCCGGCGGATGGTGGGATTGGCTCTCACCCCTTAGCGTGGTCACGGGCATCGCCTTGGTCGCTGGCTATGCGGCCCTCGGCGCGACCTGGTTAGTGATGAAAGGCACGGAGGATCTCGAACAGCGTGCGCGACAACTCGCCACCTGGTTATGTCCGGCGCTCCTGCTGTTCATTGGCCTGATCAGCGCATGGATGCTGCTGATGCGTCCGGAGTTTAATGAACGCTGGTTTGCCCGCGCCTCCATCCACTACGTCGCTCCCGTGCCCGTACTTACCGTTATGGTGGGTCTCGGATTGCTGCAAGGGCTGCGCAGCGGCCAACACATCGGACCGTTCCTGGGCACCACGCTGTTGTTCGTGCTGAGCTTCATCGGCCTCGTGATCAGCTTTTACCCGAACCTACTCCCGCCGAGTCTGAGCTTCCGCGCCGCTGCCGCCCCAGACAAGAGCCTCAGCTTCTTGCTGGTGGGTGCCACTGCGCTCATTCCGCTGATCTTGCTCTACACGAGCTACAGCTACTGGGTGTTCCGCGGCAAGGTGGCAGCCGACGAGGGCTGCCACTAGCTACGGGGTGCGCACACCACCATCACCTCGCCTGCGCGTATAGGTGCGCGCTGTAGCGTGGCGGCCCCGTATCCATTAAGGTTTGGCGCGTGTTGTGATATCTCGGTTCGAGAGGGAGTTGGCATGGGGGCGGGTCAATCAGTGTCGGAAACCGATGAGGTATTCCCGGTACCTAAGCACATTCTCGAGCACACGCGGTGCACCGAGGATCGCTATCGCGCGCTCTACGAGCAGTCCGTTGCCGATTCTGAGGGTTTCTGGGGAGAACAGGGCAAGCGCCTAGACTGGCTGGGCCCTTACTCCCGCGTGCGCGACGTGTCCTTCCAGCAAGAGGATCTTCACGTCGGTTGGTTCACGGACGGCGTACTTAATGTTTGTGCTAACTGCGTGGATCGCCACCTTCCCGCTCGCGCGGACGATGTTGCCATCATCTGGGAGTCGGATGATCCGGCCGTTGATACCCGCATCACATACCGCGAGCTGCACGTGGAGGTCTGCCGCTTCGCCAACGCCTTGAAGGCCTGCGGAGTAAAGCGCGGCGATCGGGTCGTTCTCTACTTGCCGATGATTCCCGAGGCCGCCTACGCGATGCTGGCGTGCGCCCGTATCGGGGCTGTCCACTCTGTGGTGTTCGGCGGATTCTCAGCCGAGGCGCTGGCCAGCCGTATCCAGGACTGCGGCGCCCATGTGGTGGTCACAGCGGATGAGGGTGTGCGCGGCGGCAAGCATGTGCCGATGAAGGCCACGGTGGATGCGGCGATCGACCAGGTTGGCTCGCACGAGGTTCGCCACGTGCTCAGCGTGCGACGGACCGGGGCGGCGGTGCCCTGGGACAGCGCGCGTGATCGCTGGTGGCATAAGCTGCGTGAGGAGGTTAGCGATAGCTGTCAGGCGGAAGCGATGAGTGCGGAGGATCCGCTGTTCATCCTCTACACATCCGGGTCCACCGGTAAGCCGAAAGGCGTCCTGCACACGAGTGGCGGCTACCTCGTTTACGCCTCCATGACCCACGAGTATGTCTTCGACTACCGACCCGGGCAGATCTACTGGTGCTCCGCAGACGTCGGCTGGATCACCGGTCATAGCTACATCGTGTATGGCCCTCTGGCCAACGGTGCGACCACGCTCATGTACGAAGGCGTGCCGAACTACCCCAGTAATAAGCGCCTGTGGGAAGTAATAGACAAGCATGCGGTGGAGATCTTCTACACAGCTCCCACGGTGATTCGCTCACTCATGCGCGACGGTGAAGGGCCCGTGAAGGCCGCGAGCCGCTCCAGTTTGCGCATCCTCGGCACGGTGGGAGAACCGATCAATCCAGAGGCTTGGCGCTGGTACCACGATGTGGTCGGTGATGGCACTCGACCCATTGTGGATACGTGGTGGCAAACGGAAACCGGCGGCGTTGCGATTACGCCGCTTCCGGGTGCGACGGCCCTTAAGCCGGGTTCGGCGACCCGTCCCTTCTTCGGGATTCAACCTGCACTGGTGGATAGCGAAGGTAAGCGTGTGGAGGGGGAAGGCGAGGGCAACTTGGTGCTGGTCGACTCTTGGCCTGGACAGATGCGCACGGTGTACGGTGATCATCAACGTTTCATCGACACCTACTTTAAGACTTTTCCCGGCACCTACTTCACCGGAGATGGCGCTCGGCGCGATGCAGATGGTTACTACTGGATCACCGGACGCGTGGACGACGTCCTTAACGTCTCCGGCCACCGCATGGGGACAGCTGAGATCGAGAGCGCGCTGGTCCTGCAGGATAGCGTCGCCGAGGCCGCCGTCGTGGGCTACCCACACGAGATCAAAGGCCAGGGCATCTATGCGTATGTCACCTTAAATGCCGGACTCCAGGGTGATGAGGCCCTACGCAGCAAACTGGTGAAGGCCGTACGCGCGGAGATAGGTCCAATCGCGACGATCGACAAGCTGCAGTTTGCGGCCGGTCTGCCGAAGACTAGGTCAGGCAAGATCATGCGCCGGATCCTGCGCAAGATTGCGGAGGACGAGGTAAGCCAGCTGGGCGACACCTCCACCCTGGCGGAACCCGCTGTGGTCGAGAAGTTGGTGGAGCAGAGGATTCGCTAGCGAGAGAAGGTGGGTTAGCGAGCCAGCAAGGCGCGAACGCCGCTACGCTGCCTGGCGGACCCTGCGTCGAGCGTAGCCGCGCAGGGTCCTGGAGGCCTCAGGAGGCGTCGGAGAGTTTGATCCAGAGGTCCACGATCTCCGTGACGTCCCCAGAAACCGCGTACTGATCGCCGTCCCAATGGACCCAACCCTCGGCTCGCAGGGAGGACCATAGTACGTGAAGCGTGCGCAGGGGAATACCGAGCAGCTCTGACAGGTGGCCGCTGTTGCCGGGCTCTCCGAGGGCCAGCGCAGTGATCACAGCACGCTTCTGCGGGGAAGGCCACTTGTAGGTTTTCACGTTATCGACTGCTGAAATCAGCTTACTCTTTTTCATAATTGCGTTAACTCACCGGTCATTGGTAAAGAAGTTCAACTTCAGGTCCCGATCTACCGTTCATGGCTACCGGGTAGGCGGTCGTGTCGCCCCCGGCATGGAACAGCCCTTCTAGATCGGACATGGAAGTTTAACATGAAACCATTCGGTTCATGGAACCGTTGAAGTGGCTAATTTTTGATCGCCGTATCCATTCACTAGTTTCGTATTCAACCAATAATTTTCCCAAGGACATGCCAACCATGCAGTTGCTCGTGATCAGCGGTAGTCACCAAAGAAACTCCCAATCCTCGAAGGTTGCTCGCCATTTGGCCCAAAGATCAGTTGAGCTCCAGCTGTTCGCGAGTAGTGAGGTTCTCGATTTGAGCGCGAGTACCATCCCATTCTGGGACGAGGGTGCCTTCGATCCGAAACATGAACAATGGAAAACTCAGCTATCCGAGCTGAACGATCAGCTTCGCGCGGCCGCAGCTTACATTCTCGTAAGCCCTGAATGGCACGGAACCGTGCCTTCGCGCTTAAAGAATCTAATGCTTTTCTTTTCCTCCGCCACCGTGGGGCACAAGCCCGCTCTCATCGCCGCGGTCTCAGGCTCGCGCGGCGGTGCCTATCCGGTGGTTGAGCTGCGCGCCACGGCTTACAAGAACAGTCGCCTTTGCTTCATTCCAGAGCATCTGATCGTGAGAAACGTCGGTGAGGTCATGAACGACGGAGAGCCCCAGGGCGAGGAGGACGGCTACATTCGCGATCGCGGCGACTTCGCGCTGCGCGGACTCGCCGAGTACGCACGCGCGATGGCTACGATGGACCGTAGCATCCTAATCAGTAAAGAGTACGCCAACGGCATGTAGCTCCTGGGCGACAAGCCCACTAGCTTTCGCAAACCGATAGGCGGTGATATCTGGTAGGCGAGAGGGGTAGCCAGCAAGTCGTGGGGGCGATCGCGAGTTGATCGCCCCCCGTGGGCTGACGTACCTGGTGTGGCACGCAAGGTGTGCCCTAGACCAAGAGGCTGCTCCCGCGTTGCGCGGTGCTCTCGTCTTCGGACCCGCTGTCCTGTGTGCCGCCATCGGGATCGCCCAAGGCGATGGCCAAGGCCTGGTCCACATCGCGGATCCAGATGATCTCCAGCTGCTCCCGGGCGGACTCGGGGATTTCTTGCAGGTCCTTCGCGTTGCGTTCCGGCAGCATGACTGTGCGTAGGCCTGCTCGGGCCGCGGCCAAGACCTTCTCCTTGATTCCACCCACCGGCAGTACTAGGCCGCGAAGGCTAATCTCGCCCGTCATCGCGATGTCGCTGCGAACCTGGCGGTTGCTGAGCAAGGAAGCCAAGGCGACGTAGATCGCGACTCCAGCGCTGGGCCCGTCTTTGGGGATCGCCCCCGCGGGCACATGAATGTGCAGATCCGTCCCTTCCAATGCCGTGGGGGATGAGCCCAGTTGCGTGAGTCGGGACTTCGCGAGGCTCACCGCCGCCTGGGCGCTTTCGCGCATCACATCGCCGAGCTGCCCGGTCAGGATCAGCTTGCCGTGACCGGGCACCTGCGTGGCCTCCATGAACAGGAGGTCACCGCCGACCGGCGTCCAGGCTAACCCCGTCGCTACACCGGGCACGCTCGTGCGAAGGCGCAGCTCGCTCTCAAACTTTGGTTGTCCGAGGATGCGGGCGATGTCCTGCACGTCGATCGCGATAGGTCCCTCATGACCCTCGCTCACGCGGACGGCCGCATCGCGCAGCACCGCCCCCAGCTCGCGTTCGAGGTTTCGCACGCCCGCCTCGCGGGTGTAGCCGTCGATTATCGTCCCGATTGCGGGATCCGTTATCGACACCTCGTAGCCATCAAGACCGTTGGCCTCGCGTTGGCGCTGCACCAGATATCGCCGAGCGATCTCCAGCTTCTCATCCTGGGTGTAGCCTGGGAGCTCGATGACCTCCATGCGATCGCGCAGGGGGCCGGGAATTGCATCGAGCACGTTGGCGGTGGCGACGAAGAGCACTTGTCCAAGGTCGAAGGGAAGATCCAGGTAGTGATCGCGAAAGCTACCGTTCTGTTGGGGGTCTAGCACTTCGAGCAAGGCGGAGGAGGGATCGCCATGGAACCCGACCCCGAGCTTGTCCATCTCGTCGAGCATAAAGACCGGATTACGTGTGCCGGCGCGGCGGATGCTCTGAATGATTGAGCCGGGGAGGGCGCCCACATAAGTGCGCCGATGACCTCGTATCTCCGCCTCGTCGTGCACCCCGCCCAAGCTCGCCCGAACGAACTCTAGCCCCAGGGCGCGCGCGATGCTGCGTCCGAGAGATGTCTTGCCGACCCCAGGCGGGCCGACGAAACACAGAATGGGGCTGCGGCCCGACGGGTTGAGCTTGCGAACCGCGAGGTATTCGAGGATGCGTTTCTTCACCTTCTCCAGGCCGTAATGATCCTCGTCGAGGATCTCGCGCGCCCGGGCGATGTCGATTTGCTCCTCATCGAGGCGACTCCAAGGCAGGGCCACCAACCATTCTAAGTAGGTACGCACGAGAGAGTACTCGGCAGAGGCCTCCGGAATGCTGCGCATGCGGCGCAGTTCGCGTAAGGCCTGCTGCTCAGCCTCCTCCGGCATGCGAGCTTCGCGGATCTGTGCCTCGAGATCTTCGCTGTCCACCGAGCCATCTTCGCCAAGCTCGCGTTGGATGGTCTTTAGCTGCTCGCGAAGCATGTACTCACGCTGACGCTCGTTCACCTTCTCCTGGGTCTGCTCTTCGATCTCACGGGAGAGCTTTAGGACCTCCAAGCGCCGCGACACCATCTCGACCAGCCGTTCGAGGCGCGAACGCACATCGGTGGTCTCCAGCAACTCCTGCTTCTGGGCACCTTTCACGTCGATCAGGCCTGCGACTAGGTCAGCGAGCGCGCTCGGCGACTCGATGTTCGCCAGCGCCTGGGGAATCTCCGAGGAGACCTGGGGTAACAGTTCGACGGCGTCCGCCGCTTTTTGCCGCAGTGCCGCAGAGAACGCTTCGATCTCCGGCCCGCGGGCCACGGTCTCGCTCAGCGCTTCGAATCGTGCCGCTAGGAACGGCAGTCCGGGTACGTAGTCCAGCACCCGGAAGCGTCGCTCAGCCTGCACGATCAGATGGTGCATGCCATTCGGTGCAGTGATGTAGCGAACGACGCTGACTATGGTGCCAACCTCGTAGAGGTCATGGGCGCCTGGCACGTCGACTTGCGGGTCGCGTTGCAGCACCAGCCCCAGCTTGCGCTGGTGCTGTACGGCCTCGCGAGCTGCGGCCACGGAGATGTCCCGACCAAGGGAAACCTGGCTGACGGCTCCGGGGAACACCACTTGATCCCGTAGGGGCAATACCAGCAGCACATCATCCGGCACGCGGACCGCCTGGGTCACCGACGTGCCATCGCCATCGTCGCCTTGGTGTTCATAGATATCGCTCATGCGGTCTTGCGTCCCTGGCACGCGTGGGGCGTGCGGCTGCTAAACATGAGCGGGACATGGCTCCGCAGGGGGTCCCTTTCAAGATCCCTACACTGCGCATAATGTATATTATGTTAAATACTGTCTACGCTCGAAGGGAACCCCGAGCCTATGGGGCGTGTGGACAGAATCCATTAGGGGTCCAGTCCCAGTCATCCGTACTGCTGCTGCTCCACTCGCAGACGTAGCAGCACCGCGGCCTTGTCCACAGGTCCGAAGGAACTCCAGGCGGAGATTTCGTCCACCGTACGGCCGCAGCCTACGCAGAAGGCTCGAGTGTCGTCGAGCCGGCACGTGCCAACGCACGGTGAGGGGACCTTACCGGCGGCGCAGCCGGCGCACAGGCAATGCCCGTCCAAACCACGAGCACCTACCCAATCGAGCAGCTCACGACTGACCTTCGCTGCGAAACACCAGCACGTGGCAGCGGCCTCGGGGCCGGCCTCGGCGACGCCGCACCCGTTGGGTCGGGTACAGACCGGACAAGATCGGCTGTCGCCAGCAGCAGCAACCTGCGGACTAGGTCGATGTACTGGAGGTTCATCGCTCACGTTTATCTTGCCGTCGGCCAGCCAACCGGTGTAGCGGAGCGTACCGAAGTCCATGTACTGCAGCCGCGTTGCGCATTCATGGTTGAACCACGCGATTGGCTCGACGACATGTTCCGCTCGCACAGCAGTGCCGGCTGATCGCTCCGAGCAGTGCGAGCACTTGCCGCTGCCGCAGGTTTTGCCCGGTGACCAACGGGCGTGGCGGGGGGCAGGCAACCGTAGCCCTCTCCTCCCCTTCCTCGTGGCGCCGCGCTTCATGCCGCGAGAGCTCCACAAGGTGCACCCGCATTGCCCAGGCCGCACGGCCGTGGCATCGCGCAGAAGGCAGCGCCCTCAACCATGCCATCACTGCTGCCTCGCCGCTTGCGTGCCTAGATCGATGGCCCAGAAAGAATGCTTCGAGTTGCTCGCGGCTGGCAGTGACCTTGGTGTTCAAGCGCTTGCGGGGGAATGGAATCACCTTTCCCGCGCCGCTTATGCACGCATCCATCACAAACCTATACCGTCGGCATGCGCGCCCGACCAAGCAGCAGCCTCATCGCTATGGTCGGCGCAGCAGCTGGCGCCGCCGTGTGAAGTATCGAGCAATGCGGCGGCGGCGAGCGAGGTCGCCAACAACGACGTGAAGCCGTCGCCGGATTTCACGACGGATTTGATAATGACCTCCAACGGCACACCCCGGCCGACCAGAACAGCTGAGCAACGCGACGGTAGGTCTCCTGGCTTGCGGGCATGGCGGCGCTGGTCTTCCCGATGTCCCGGTACTAGGGGGGCATCAGTGACTCGGGTCAGCGCGCTTCACCGCTCACAGTTGCGGGGGCAGCTCCGGTATTCCAGCCACGCATAGTAATGACCGGGCACCGGATTCCCTGTTATGCCCCTTCGGGCACCGTCGACGTAGATAGTCCGATGCGGGCTCGGCGAAATCAAGTCCAGGGGCGTATCCGGTCATCATGAGCACATCCGTTGCCACGGTCTTGCGCCCGCGCTGCAACGGGATACCCTGCCCTGCTGTTGGTTTTTTTGCGCACTGAGCCAACGATAGATTCTGTTAGCTGCGCAGCGCGCAATCCTCGTCGGCGTCTGATCGCGACTGGAGCCGAACTTCCCCACGAGATGCGCCCACGCGCTGATCCGTCGCTGGCACCGCGCCTCCTGGCGCTGGAAGCTGGAGAGGCCAAGATCGGACGCGCGGCACGGCGTGGTGACTTACCCAGCGTTGCCGCGCGGCGGATGCGCGCGGTTCCACTCCCGGAGGTTTGCCAGCGGTTTCTTCACGTAGGTCGATGACTTCAGTAGAGCCAGCAACGCACCGTTCACCCACTGCCCAACGCGGTCCATAGGTCGAAGCACGTCGATGAACAACACCACGCGTACCTCGTCGGTGTTGTTGTACACCTCATGCTCATAGGTGTCGTCGAAGAGGACGACCTCGCCCTCGCGCCAGTGATAGCGTTGCGTGTCTACGCGGATCCAGCAGTCGCCCGCACTCTCTGGCACGCGCAGGGCCAGATGCACCCGCACCAAGGCTCGCGTCGGGCCACGGTGGGGAAGGATGTGGTACTGGGGCGCGAGGATCGAGAACCACGCATTCTGCAGCCCTGGAATCCCCTGCAGGGCCACCGCCGTCTGCGGGCAGAGCGCACAGTTGTCCTCGAGCCGCTGCCCCATCACGCAAAAGGCAAAGGTCTTCCAGTTGTTGCCCTTGGAGATCCGCTTTTGGTCTGGCGAGAGCTGGTGGAACGCGGGGATGTCCTCCGGATGCTCCAGCAGGCGATCTAGCTCCCCGCGAATCACCGCTGACTGCGCCTCAAGCGCTGGGACCCAGGGGAACACGGCGTTGTCGATAAAGGGTGTGGTGGGCAGCTTGGAGTGCTTCGCCTGAAACTTGCCGAACCAGCGCAGCAGGTGCTTGCCCCCCTTGATGATGTATTTGCGCAACCCGCGCTCCTCAGCTGATTTGCCGCGCAGCTTACACGGAAGCGCGCGGTGGGCCTACGGGAGCGGGCGCGCACTAGGCAAGGCCTAGGCGCGGATCAGTGCAGTAGGCGTTGAAGGAGCCAGCGCATCGGACGACCGTCGATGGCGGCCAAGCCACCGCCGATCAACAACATGCCAAGTGCTTCTTGCAAGCGCAGTTGCTCGCCGAGGATCGCCACCCCAAGCAGGATAGCGGTCACCGGGATGAGGAAGGTGACCAGGATGAGGTTGGTGGGTCCCGCGGACTGCAGAATGTGAAAGTACAGAATGTAGGCGAGTGCTGTCGATCCTAGGGCAAGGGCGAGCACTGCCCCTAAGGCACTCAGCGGCACCGGCCCTGGCAGGGCCCAAGGCTGATCCACGGCCATCGCCAGCGGCACCATGACCAGGCTCGAGGCGATGACTTGGCCGGTTGCGCTGGGAAGTGGCCCGACTCCCATGGCCCTGAAACGCCGTCCGTAGATCCCTGCGCAAGCGTAGGAAAGCGCAGCACCGAGCACCGCCAGCTGGGCGAGATTGGCGACTCCGAGGGACCGCAGTGCCGATACGCCGACCATCACGGCCACGCCTATCAGACCCAGTAGTACGCCGACTATCCGCGATGCGGTGAGCTTCTCATCGCTTGTCACGGCATGGGCGATCACGACCGTGAACAACGGCGCGGTGCCGTTCAGGATCGATGCCAGGCCACTGGTAATGTGGGTTTGCCCCCAGACGATCAGCGTAAAGGGGATCACGTTGTTCAACGCGCCCATGCAGAGCAATGCCCACCAGAGCTGCGGTCGGCTGGGTAACGGCAGTCCGGCGAGGCGCAGTACCGCAAGCAGGGCGACCGAGGCGAGCATGAGTCGCGCGGCGACGATAGTCATGGGCGGCAACGACGCGAGGGCAATCTCGATGAAAAAGTATGACCCGCCCCACAGCACCGAGAGGGCGATCAGCATTAACCACTCGTTGACAGCCATTGGTCGGCTGGCAGTTGCCGTGCCCACTGACGCCCTCTCCCTCCACGCATGCTCTCACCGGAGCTTGCCGAGCATAGCGCCCGACTCGGTCCAGCGCACTGCGATGCTTGCACCCACCCCCGGTCCGCTGGTACGGACAGGGTTGCGGGATTCTGGGAGGTGAGCCTAGGTGCACAGATCAGGATTGCGACGAAAGACGATCAGGCGTGAGGTCGTGTAGTTCCAGGCGAAGATGAAGACGAACGACGCCAGCTTCGCGGTGAGGTCCGGAACACTCTGCGATAACCACCACACCACGGCGTTAGATACGGTGAGACCACCGAAGGCGAGCGCTAGGAACACGAGATACTGGCGGGCCATCGGCTGGTGGTGTCGACGATCGGCGAAGGTCCAGCGCCGGTTGAGGAAGAACCCGCACGTCACTGCACAGCTGAACCCGGCGGAGTTGGCCACCAGCAACGGCGCCTCGAAGACCAAGCGCAATAGAGAGAACACCGCCAAATCCACGCCGGTGTTGAAGATACCGATAGCGGTGAAGCGTCGTAGGCGCGAGAGCTCACTCGGGATATTGTGTGCTGTGTCGCCGTCCAATCTGTACGTCCTATCCCCTACTCGGCGGCCCTCTGCTGATCGCCCGCGACGGAAAATCGTTGTTATGTCCGTTGCTTACAGCCGCCTTCGGGGGCGGATGCTACCACTGTCGGATGGTTCGTGCGCGAGGAATAACGAGTGAACGCCGCCTGGGGCGGCCGGGCGAGAGGTGTTCGCCAGCGGTTCGGGCACCTCTGGACGCGTGGTGCCCCCGTCGACGCTACGATAAAGGCGTGCAAACTGCGGGGAGCAGCAGCCTGCTCGCTAGCGCAAGAGAATCTCTACCCGGGTTCTTTCAGCGCGGCGACGTTGGGCTAGCTTGTAGGCCACGAACTGCAGGAGCGGCGCACAGCGGCGCTGGGGGATGCGCGTGCCGGTGACCGTGAATTTTCGGCATACGAGGGGGTTGCGCTCCTCATCCTCACTTTCGTCGCTGGTTCTACGCCGGTACCGCAGATCGTACTCGCGCAGTTCCGGCACGAGCTCGACGAGGTCATCCCACGTGTACCTGGATCCCTCGGCCTCGCTATCCTGAGCGGCGGCGGTTTCCCCGCTGCCGGAGGGGCTCTCCGCGCGCCCTCGGTCAAAGCACTCCGCACCGCGCTCGAGCGAGCAGGCTTCCGCCGCCACTGCAGCGGTGGTGCTGAGCGAGCAGCAAAACAAGAATCCCACTGCGTACTGTCGAATCTTCACGATGCTTCCCCCGATGTCGAGCTGGCGAAACGCAACGGCTTCCCCGCAACAGTATGCCGCAGGTAAGTGGCCGTATGCACTGCGCAAGCCGACGGATGCGGCGACCGGTCGCGAGCGCGCGATCGGTGGATTCACAGCTATTGCTTGGCGGCCCGTGTGCGCCGTCACACAGCGGCTGGCTGTAAGGCTAACGGAAAAATTGAGTTGGCCGCGGCGGCTACACCTGTTGACCGTGGACCTCACTCAGGATCTCCTCACGCACACGCTCCAACAAGGGTCGAGGCTGCGGCGGCCGATTCCCCTGGCAGGGCGTGCTGCGCGGACAGTGCGAGTTTCGTGCGCAGATAACGTTGGCGGGCCGGCGCAGTCCATGGCGAACCCAGCCGATGTTCAGGACACGAGCGGCGCGGGCCAACTGGTCAGCCGCAGCGTCCGGCACGGGTGCTTCACCGCCCGCCGCGTAGCACGCCTGCGCGATACTCGAAATCACCGATTGCGCATCACCGTCCTGCGTCTCTAGGGCAGGCCCTAGGTCGACTCCCATGCAGATGACGTGGCGATTGCCAGCGGCGTCCTGCGATTGGTGCGTCTCGCACGCATACAAGCTGCGTTGCCCCTCGTGCTCCATGATGCTGATCTGTGCGAAGGGCGTGCGATCGGCGGCCCGAATCACGCGGAACACAGCCCACTGGCGGCAGGGGTTGAGCACCATGCGCATATTCCCCCACGGCAAGGCGATGCCGTTGCCTCGATACACATGGCGCAGCTGTCCCTCATCGTAGGCATCCAAGTAGTGCCAGTGCTGATACGGCGACACGGCTGTCGCACGGCGCATCAACACGGACAGGGTGAGATCCAAGCGCTCGACGCCCACCTGCATGTCGTATTCGTGGCGCTGCAGGAAGTCACGGTAGGCCGTTCGTGGGCAAAGCAGCGCGTCAGCGAAGAACCCGCACTCGAAGTCGCGCCAGGCGAACAGCACCTCCTCGGAAGCGATACCATAGGCGTCTTGCAAAGCGGAGCCGCCGCCCCAGCCACCCGTCGTATGGAAGGAGCGCTTGCCATCGCCTCCGTGCAACACCTGATGGCCGATGTGGGTGGCCACGTCGTACTTCACGCGTGCGGGAGCACGCTCGAGCTGACGATTGAGGTAGATCGTGTGCGGCGGATCGAAGAACGACCGTACCAGGGCGCGATGGGCAGCCCCCTGCTCCTGACTCCCGGTGTCGAAGGGCGACCGGTCGAACCAACGAATCCGTAAACCGACCTCATCGGCTAGCGCGAAGAGATCCTCGGTCTGCAGCGCAAAGCGCTTGCCGCCCACCGACTCGGCCGCCCGTTCTAGGTCGGGAAGGCTATTGTGCCGCGCCTCCTGGAAGGAGCGGATCAGCAGCTGAGCAAACTGATAGCCAGTCGTACCGGTTTGACTGAGGAGCTCGGGGATGGCGCGTTCCAGCTGGCCCTCGGAGAACAGGGCCCGGGGTTCGAGGTTGAAGCTGGTCAGCACATTGGCTGGACTCGCGCTTCGCGCACGGCCATCTGCTTGGGTGGGCTCGCTGGCGTTACCAGACTCGTCCAAGAACCATGAGGCGGGCTTTTGGAAGGCGTCGGCCAGCAGGTCGAGCAGGGCTCGGGAGGGTACCCGCTTGCCGGTCTCGATCATGCTCAAGTAGGACACGGACGGTGCGTTGCCAGGGTCCAAGCGTGCACAGCGCGTGGAGACCTCCTCCAAGGTCCAGGCGTGCCTTTTGCGTAGGGTCCGAAGCTTGGCGCCCAAAAAATGCGCGCGTCTTAGGAGCGTCGACATCGTCAATCCGACCTGTTTCTGCGACCGATGTCCCGCTCCAGCATAAGTATCGTTGGAGCGACTCACTGGTGTTGATGAGCGTATATCAGTGAAATTTACACTGTGAAATTTTCAATGTGAAGTTTTTTCCCCAACAGCAGTAAGCTCACTCAGAGAACGTCGCATGTACACCGGCGCGTGCCCGCCTGTGCGACTGCCTCTCAACCCGATGCCCTGCTGGTCCCTCGAACCCCCTTGGAGCCGAAGCCCCATGACCAACCCCACCCCCTCCCGTGAAGAGCAAGTCCGCCAACTCGAAGCCGAATGGCAGGAAAATCCACGATGGAAGAGCGTCGAGCGCCCCTACAGCGCTGAGGACGTCGTCAAGCTTCGTGGCCACGTGCAGATCGAGTACAGCCTCTCGCGCCTGGGTGCAGAGAAGATGTGGGCACGGATTCATGAGGACCAGCCCTTGTGCGGGCTCGGTGCAATGACGGGCAACCAGGCCATCCAAGAGGTACAAGCCGGCCTACGGGCGATCTACTGCTCTGGATGGCAGGTCGCTGGCGACGGCAACAGCGCCGGGGAGGTGTATCCGGATCAGAGCCTCTACCCCGTGGACTCGGTGCCCAAGATGGTCGAGCGCATCAACAACGCCCTCCTGCGCACCGATGAGATCTACGCCCTGAATGGCGATAGCTCCGTGGACTGGTTGGTTCCCATCGTGGCCGATGCCGAAGCGGGTTTCGGCGGCAACCTGAACGCCTTCGAGCTGATGAAGGCAATGATCAAGGCCGGCGTGGCAGGCGTGCATTTCGAGGACCAGCTGTCCTCGGCTAAGAAGTGCGGGCATCTTGGCGGCAAGGTGCTAGTGCCGACGCAAGAGGCTATCAACAAGCTCGTCGCCGCACGGCTTGCGGCGGACGTGATGGACGTGCCCACGCTCGTCATCGCGCGCACGGATGCCGACGCGGCCAATCTTCTCACGTCCGACATTGACGATCGCGACAAGCCGTTTCTCGCCGGCGGTCGCACCCACGAGGGTTTCTTCAACGTCAACAACGGCCTGGACCAGGCGATCGCGCGTGGCCTCGCCTACGCTCCCTACGCCGACCTGATCTGGTGCGAGACCTCGAAGCCCGATCTCGATCAGGCGCGTCGTTTTGCCGACGCCATTCACGCCGAGTACCCCGATCAGCTGCTCGCCTACAACTGCTCGCCTTCCTTCAACTGGAAGAAGAACCTAGACGACGACACTATGCGGACCTTCCGCGAGGAGCTGGGGCGCATGGGTTATAAGTTCCAATTCATCACCCTCGCCGGCTGGCATAACCTCAACCTCGGCATGTTCGAACTCAGCCAGGCCTACGCTAAGGACGGCATGTACGCCTACTCGCAGATGCAACAGCGCGAGTTCGCCCAAGAGGAGAACGGCTTCCGGGCCACCAAGCACCAGTCTTTCGTCGGCACCGGCTACTTTGACGCTGTGCAGAGCGTGGTGACTTCGGGTACATCCTCCACCACCGCTCTGACCGGTAGCACGGAAGAGGCGCAGTTCAAGACCGCCAGCTAGCGCAGCCGCCGCAGGCCCGGCCGGTGGGTCGTATCCGCACCGGCGGGCCTCTGTGACCTCTCCTTCCGCTCGCCGCGGCTTGTGAGCGGGCCATCAGTTCTCCTTGATTCTGCTCGATTTCGCGACCCGGTTCCTCGTTGCCGGGCGTGCCCCGTGACAGGCTGAAGGCTGAGCAGTCGTGTGTCCGCTGAACCACGGCCCTGCCTTGCTTTGAGCGGAGAGCGTTCGGATGAAAGTGATGCTGGTCACTGCCCGTGGGGCGCGAACCCGACGGTTCGACCTACGTAGGCCGGGTGAGGCGCTCCGCTTCACGGGCTTCGTGGGCCCCCTAATGCTCTGCGTGTTGGCTGTCTCTTTCGCCGCAGGCATGCTGGCCCAGGCCCACTGGTTCAACAGCACCCAACACCAGCTACACCTTTCACTAGCTGAAGCACGCGAGCACCTTGACGATCTGCGCGTACTTCGCGCTGGCGAGCACGAGGCCTTCTCACGACAGTTGGGCGAGCTGCAGGCGCGCATGCTGCGCCTGGATGCGCTAGGCAGTCGCCTTGTTCAGCAAGCCGCCCTAGACCCCGCCGAGTTCGACTTCGCCCATAGCCCCTCTCAGGGCGGTCCGGCTATCGGATGGATTGAAGCCCCTGAAGAGTCCAGCGGTCTTGAACAGCAGCTGTCGAGCGTTTTGGACAACGCCGGTAAACAAGAGCTGCAACTTTCTGCGCTCGCCGATCTGTTGCAGACGCGGGCCGTCGTCGAGGCTGCTACCCCCGAGGGGATGCCGGTAGCGAGTGGCTGGATTTCCTCTTTCTTCGGTCGCCGAAACGATCCCTTTACCGGTCGTCGCGCGCACCATCGAGGCGTTGACTTCGCCGGTCGGGAAGGCTCTCCAATCGTGGCGGTGGCTTCGGGTGTAGTGGTCTTCTCAGGGCCCCGCTACGGCTATGGCAACCTGGTTGAGATCAACCACGGCGCTGGCCTGGTCACGCGCTACGGCCACAACCAGAAGAACCTCGTCGCCGTGGGTGCGACCGTAGAACGCGGTGAGAAGATCGCGCTGATGGGGGCGACTGGCCGTGCTACCGGCCCCCACCTTCACTTCGAGGTTCATCGAGACGGTCTCGCGGTGGACCCCTTAGCCTTCATCAACACTAAGCAAGGCCCGACCACCTCAGCGGTCGGCCAGTAAGAGAAGTATTCGGGACCTGCTGGTCCGCGCGATCAGCGACGCTTCGCCCCATGCGCTGCCGCGCTCACTCGCCCGAAGCGTGCCTCCAAGCTTTCATGATCCCGTGCCGCTACGGCGCCGAGCCCGTGCCAGCGGCGCAGTAGCCCCTCGATCTGAGCACTCGATGGCTTGTCTGTGCCGCTCATCGATGCCTGCAGGCGGTCGATCTGGAATGCCATGCGTTGAGCCTTTAGATGGGCGGGTGAGTCCACACCTGTCGCGATCTCAAGCTCCAGGCACAGCTGTTCGCGGTCCCGAAGCGTATCGGCGAGCGAGTTCCGCAGGGTCTGCGCCGCCGCCTCATCGCCGCGGGCGCATGCCAAGGCTCGCTCGTAGCGGGTCACCACTGCACCGAGGCCCTTGTCGGCGGTATCCTCCAACGCGTCCCACTGGCTGCTGACCGAATCTGCCCTTTCGGCGAGGTCCGACACGTTGGCTAACACGGCCTGTTCCAGCTGAGCTGCGAGGGCCGCCCGCTCGGCCAGCGCACTCAGACCTTGCAGCTGGCGAGCGTCGCGGCGCTGGCGGCGGGTGGCGTCGACACCATCGCAGGCCTTACGGTAGCGAGCCTTGAGTGCGCCCTCTTTGGCGCGTGGAACCTCACCTGCGTCCGCGTACGCCTTGCGCGCCTCGCCGTAAGCCCGCACCAGTGAGTCTTCTCGGCCTCGGTCGTCGTCCCGAAAACCGAGGGAAGCGAGTTGCGTAGCGAGCGTCTCGATTTGCTCACAGGCCTGTTGTGCACTCTTTAGCGCATCATCACGCGCTCCCTGGGCCACTTCGCGCTGCTCGCGCAGGCGCTCGAAGATGCGATCGCAGGCAGCGCGAAAGTCGGTCCACAGGGCCTGCTCAACCTTGCGAGGGCCGCGCACGAGAGGCGACCAGTCGGCTTGCGCGCGTTTGGCCTGATCGGCGGCTCCACGAAGGTCATCGCGTTCAGACAATTCAGTGAGGGCCTTCACCACCTGGCGGCGCCGCTCCAACTCGCGCTCACGGATCGGGACCAAGCGGCCATCGAAGACCGCGCGGATCTTGTCGTGGCGCGCCATCAACGGTTTGTTATCACGTCTGTTCACTGGGCCGACGCCACGCCACTCGCGGCGAAATTGCCCAATCGCCTTGTCGAGGCCACGCCAATCGACCTCGCCTTCCCAGTCCGTGCCGACAGCCAAGCTTTCCAACCGCTCTACCAGCGCCACCTTGAGCGCCAAATTCGCATTGCGTTGGTCCGCCTCCGCCGCGAAGTGCTTGCGGCAGGGCTCGTAGGCCTTGGTGCACGCGGTGTTGAAGCGCCCCCATAGCGCCTTGGTTGCACCGCCCTCGGTCTTGTCTAGCTTTTTCCAGTTCTCCCGGTAACCGCGAATCGTCCGAGCCAGGGCCGCGGGATCTTGCGGCTCGCTCGTCAGCAGCTGCTCGACTTCATCGCAAAGGCGCTCGCGGGCCCGATCGGTGCTCCAGCGCCGCCAGGAACGCAGTTCGTTGAGCTTCGGCCCCGTGCTGGCGAGACGCTCTCGGGCCGAGCGGATGGTGGCATTGCCGCGGGCCTTGCCAAGTTGTTCGCTCAGCACTCGGGCGGCGTCGAAGGCCGCAGTTGCTGGCTTGAGCTCGCCGGCTGCAATGTGCGCGTCCGCTTGATCGAGGCGCTCGGCGAGTTGATCAAGGCGCTTGGCTAGCTCCGCCGGGTCGATAGCGCGGTCAGGGCCCTGCTTGGCGGTCTCCTCGCCGACCCCGCCCTCGGAGTTGCTGCCAGCGTCCGACGTGGTGCCGCTATCGGCGCTATCGCCTTCGGGGATGGGATGCAGCGCGTGGTAGCGTGCAGCCAGGGGATTTAGCAGGTTCTCGCTCTTAGGCTTGTCGAGCGCCTCCCAGGCGCTCGCAAGGCACGCATCGATGACCTCCCCCTGCCCCTCGCGTTCGGCGAGCCACGTCTGGAGTATCTCGGCCCGACGCTGGTCTTCCACTCGGGCCGCTCGCGCGGCCTCCAGCCGTGTGGCCGCGTCGTCGAAGGCAGCGAGACCGTAGTCGGGGCCGGCGGCATCGCTTAGGACACGCCACTGCTCCCTCAAGCTGGCGATTTCCGTGGCCCCGATTTGGGCGCTTGAGGCAGTCGTTTCACGGTCCATCATCGCCAGGATGTCGTCCGCTCGCCGCCGCGCCTCAGCGCGTCCCGTAAGGCTGGCCTGAATGCGCGCGCGAGCCCCTGCGTAGCGGGCTCTAGCCTCGGTGAAGTCGTGCTCGTCGGCGCTTGCCCATCGCTCCCATTCCTGATCGACCTTGAGGTAGGCGGCGGTATCCACCGCATCGAGGCCCGACTCGGCAAGACGATCGATCTCCGAACACAAGCGGTCGGCTTCTTCCGCGCGCTCTCGCGCTAGGCGCGCCGCATCGGCACGTTCCCGCGCCAGTCGAGCAACCCCCTTATCGCGATTGCGGGCCGAGCGTGCGATTTCCTCCAGCAGGGACTCCTCCTCGACACGTTCCAGAGCCGCGCTACGAAGTTGCCCCGCGGGATCCGTCGCAGCCACCTGCGCCAGCAACGCCTGCTTTGTGACCAAGGCCAGGGCCGCGGCGCGCAGGGGAGGGTCGCTGGCTTGCGTCAGCACCGCTTCGACAAGGCTCGCGTCCCCGGCCCCGGCAAACCGCGCCATGCAGGCTGCTCGAGCCGAGTGTGCTTCTGCGGACGGGGCCGCGGTGCAGAGCACCTCGACTAACCGTTGCTTGGCGTGCGCTCGGGTCTGCGAGTCCACGTCGGCCTCAGCGGCCTGACTAAGCACCTCAAGGGAGTTCAGCTTGGCGAGGGCGGCGCGGCGAACGGCGGCGGCGGCGTCGCGCAGGGCAACGTCAGCTAGGCGCGGGTCGTCGACGTCTAGCTCGTCGACCGCCTGCAAGCGTAGCTCCGGTTCAGGGCTTTGAAGTTTAGAGCCGAAGATCTGGCGAAACATGTTGTCAGTCCGTCCTTGGGCGAAGGGGTCACGAGACGTGTTCTTTGACGGCGGCGGAGTATAGCAATCCGCTCCGACGAGGAGATGACAGCGCCGCGAAGCGTCTTAGAAGAACCGCGACATTTGACAGGAACCACTGGACGTCACTCCAAACAGCGGTATTCTGCGGCGGCGACGGCGACGCCCCGGGGCAGACGGCCCCCCCTCGCCTGGAGTAACGTAGTGCCCTCATGAGCGATATCGACACGGACAGCAACGAGGAACGGCGGGACGAGGTCACCCAACTGCTCGGCGCATGGCGCGCCGGGGAGTCGGCAGCGCTCGATCGCCTCGCCCCCATTGTCTACGACGAACTGCGCCGCCTGGCTCGTCACTACATGTCCCGGGAGCGTCCGGGGCATACGATGCAAGCTACGGAAGTCGTCAACCAAGCGTTCGTGCGCATGATGAAGGTGGATGTTTCCTGGCAGGATCGCGCACACTTCTTCGCCGTTGCCGCGCGCATGATGCGTCGGATCCTGGTCGACCATGCCAAGGCCAAGCACCGGGTCAAGCGCGGGGGCAACGAGACCACGCTCCATATCGACACCTCAATGCAGATCGCCGTGGCCGAGAACGTGGAGCTGCTCGCCTTAGACGAGGCGCTCACCCATCTGCAGCAGCTCGATCCGCGCAAGGCCGACGTGGTGGAGCTGCACTTCTTTGGCGGGCTTACCTACGATGAGATCGCCGAAGCACTCTCGATCTCGCCGGCGACGGTCCATCGCGAGCTGCGCATGGGCCGCGCCCTCTTGCACGCTACCCTCACCGCCGCGGACGAGGACTGATCGCTCACCGCGGCCACTGCTCTACGGCCCCGTCGGGCCCCGCCAGGTAGTGCACTATTCGGTGGTTGTTCGTGTCCACCAGCAGGACGCGATCGACGTCTTCGGCATAAACACCCATGGGCTCGCACAGAGGCGCCAAGCGCCCGGACCAGGCGGGCATGTCGATCACGCCGTCTCCTCGTAGGGCGACTTGCATCACTCGATCGTTGTAGCAGTCGGCCACCAACAGCGTGCCTTCGACCCACGCGATGCCTAGCGGGTACTGTAGGTGGTAAGGACTTCTTGCAGCGGCGGGTGCCGGGTCCTCAGCAGGCTGGGCCAGGGTGCTCACGCGAGCCGTTTCATCGAGCGTGAGGGAGCGCACCAGGCCGCTGTCACTGTCGGTGAAGAACAGGCGATCTCCCGACTCCTCTAGGGCCAAGTGCGCCGGTTGGGAGAGTCGAGCACCGCCTCCGGGGCCATCCTGCGTACCCGCCTCGCCGGAGCCTGCTAGGCGCCGGACGCTATCGTCCATGCAGTTGTAGACGCCAATCTGGTGGCTACCTGCGTTGGCAAAGTAGATCGAGGCGCCGTCGAGTTCCAGATCCCACGGTGAGGAGAGCGCGCTGCTGAGGGCGTTGCGTGGCTCGCGCGGTAATCCGTACCCGCGCCGCCCCGTGCCCGCTACGGTGGTGACCCTATGTTCTGTCACGTCGATGCGCCGGATCGCGTGATTCCCCGTGTCTGCCACGTAGATCGCGTCACTGCTGCAGACGAGGCCGTGGGGACTGTAGAAGCACGCCTGCGCGGCGCTGCCGTCGCGGTGGCCTGGCACGCCGGCGCCGAACCGCGCTTGTTCCACACCTGAATCGTCGAGCAGCACGACTTGATGGTGACCGCAATCGGCGACGGCCCAGCGTTGCCCGGCTCCGGGGAGCGGCTTGATCACCGTGGGGAATCGCAAGGCACCGTGAAACATGGGTGTCGCGAGCGCTGGCGCGGCGCCCACGCGCGGGCCGAGGATTCGCACTGGGCCCGTGTCGCCCACCTCGCCATCGCCTCGAAGTTCCTCCAGTACGCTGCGTAGTCGCCGCACGTCGGGTTCGCCAACGTGTCGCGAGAACGCGCCATCGGCGCGTAGGGAGACGAGCGTGGGCAAGGTATCCACGGCGTAATCACGGCGTAGTTCGCCGCTGCGGTCGTGAATGACGGGCATCCTCACGGACAACCTCGCGATCGCCCGACGCACGTTCTGCACGTCGCGTTCCCGGTCGAAGCGCGGGGAACACACGCCAGCGACCAGCACCTCAGTACCGAAGGTAGGCAGCAGCTCGTTGAGCAGGCGCAGGGTCTGCAAACATGGCACCGAGCTGCTCGAGAAAAAGCACAGGAGGACGTCGCGGCCAGCGAAAGCTGGTCGTTCGTGTCCCTCGAGGTTGATCCAGTTCAGAACTCCTGGATCGGGCTGCTTGCGCACATGGTCTGGAAAGTAAGCTGTCACGGACCTGCGCCGCCTCGTGCGGTGGGGTGAATCGGGTGCTGGCCTAGGGCGGTACCGAAGCACGTGGGGCCACGAGCCTCATCATATCGGATATTTTGGGGAAAGTTTCCCAATCTGGAGGTACGGGTGGCGATCCGCAGGTCCCGAGCGGCGAGTCTCGCGTCAGCGTCCTGGTGCTGCGCAACCTTAATCGCAGGTTCCCTGGCGGCTCAGGGTGCAGATCTATATCGGTACCAGGATGAGCAGGGGAACTGGCATTTCTCAGATAAGCCCCCGGCCGACAGCGAGGCGACGCGCCAAACGCTGGGTCGGGGCTCAACAATGCCAACGCTGGACATGCGCCGTCTGGGCGCAGACTCCGTGGAGCTCACAAACGGGTTCGCGATACCAGTGCAGGTGCTGGTGGTGGCAAGCAACGGACGGCGCTTCGGCGCGGTGATTGGAGCACTTACCACCCAGACGCTTGCGATTGAAGGCGTTCCAAATGACGCCACCTTGGAACACGCCTTCCAGCTAGGCGATCCCGAGGCGGAGCACCGACCCACTCGCCTCTACCGTGTTCCATTCGCCGCATCCTCCCGCCATCGGGTCAGTCAGGGCTTTCATGGCCGCATCACCCACCTGGACCCGTCGAGCACCTACGCAGTAGACATCGCCATGCCCATCGGTACGGGCATCATGGCCTCGCGGGAAGGAGTCGTCGTGGAGATCGCCTATGCAAACTTCGCCGGCTTAGCGGATGCACCGACGCGCCCACCGCCGGCCAATCTTGTGCGCATCGCACACGACGATGGCACCTACGCAATCTACGTTCACCTCGATCGCGCGTCCGTGCGAGTAAGACCGGGACAGCTAGTTCGGCGTGGCGAATTGATCGCCGCCTCGGGGAACACGGGGTTCAGTACCGGCCCCCACCTGCACTTCGCCATTCTGCGCAACGCCGGTGGGCAGACCGTATCAGTCCCCTTCGAATTCGAAGGCGCGGCGGGCACGGCTGTCATCCCGGAGCAGGGAGCGTGGCTGACGGCCTACCCATGACGTGGCAGCTCACATGCTCTTGAGCATGGCCTTAAGGGACAGCTTGCGCGGCAGGCGCTTCACGCCATCCACCACCTTGGCCTGGGAATGGCGTGCCTCAGACTGCCACTTCTCGAAGGCCTCCCAGCGAGGACCGCCGCCCGGCGCTCGACGCGTGCACGACCAGGGGTCACTTTCACCGCCGCGATTGAGCTTGCTGAAACCATCTTCCGTGAGCAAAAAATTCACGCGCGTGCGTTCCTTCACGCGACGTTCGCTTGGGTTTGCCGGCGCACTTGGCATGCCTTTGGACTGCTGGTTCATCAGGAGGACTCCGCGTCGGTTCGGGATGAGAGGGCCCGCCTACGCGTGACCCGATGTCTGCCTTACCGTAATCAGCAGAAGCCTCGGGTACGCAGACGCAGTTAACATTTTCATCCGCGCTTCGACATAGCGGCGATTGTGTGTCCTAGAGTAGTGACATCTGCCCAGCGGTCGGCCCGATCTCCTCGCCAGGCCATGGCGCGAGCGTTCCGACGTCCGCACTGTTCTCATCGCTCACGGCCACTAGCGCGTCGTGGAACATGCGGGCGAAGGTCGGACTATGTGCGTTGTTTGGGCAGTGCATGAACATGAGTGGCCGCTTGCCTGCGCCAAGCCAGTCCCGAACAATGCGTGCCCAATGCGTGAGCCAGGGGCGGGTGACCGTTGGATCAGGGTGGGCGATGAAGCGCACGATCGGCGTTTGCGTGAGCGCTATTGGTCGCACGGGCAAGTTCGGCTTGGCATGCGCAGCGGCTAACACATCTGGATGGTTCCCATCGCCACTTCGCATAGGTCGGGAATCGAGGATGATGCGCTCGACCCCGAGCGCCTGAAGCTGCTCGTCCACTTCATCGGCCAGAAGCTCGTCGTCAAAGAAGCGGCGCTGACGTAGCTCGACCGCGTAGGAGAAGTCCTCCGGCAGCCCCTGAACAAACTCGAACAGCACCTCAAGTGATCCGGGGCCAAAGGAGGCTGGCAGCTGAACCATCAGGGGGCCCATCTGGCCACGAAGTGGGCGTAAGCGATCAATAAACGCGCGCACCGCCGGCTCGCACGCGCGCAGGCGCGCATCATGGGTCACGGAGCGTGGGAACTTGAAGCAGAAGCGAAAGTGCGTTGGAACCTGCGCCAGCCACCGCGCGACGGTGCTGGCCGAGGGGGTAGCGTAGAAGGTCGTGTTGCCTTCGACGGCATTGAAGACGCTAGCGTATTGGCGAAGGTAGTCGCCCGGCGTGCTCCCGGCGCGGTACAGTCCGCCCTCCCAATCGGCGAGGGCCCAGAGGGGGCAGCCAAGGCCGTAGGGCAGAATCGGGCTCACCAGCCCCTGGCTCGCAGCAGCGTTGTGGACCCTTCTCGTGCGGGCGTGGTCGAAGCCTGGAGATGTATAGACTGCCGGCGCAGCCCGCGCAGGCTCGCTTGAGGAAGACCGATCATGGCGAGAGCATACCTGTCGCTCGCGCTGCGCAGTAACCCATTCCCGATGCGCCAACGTGGCTCGCTCCGCAGCCACTTGCTGATCCTGCTGCTCGGCGGCGCGCTCGGGATTGCGGGCATGTGGTGGTCGGCCAGCCTCGGCCTTTGGGTGCCAGACCCGACAGCACTCCCCGCTGAGGGCGTTGCGCGCGCGGGATCGCCGACGACCCGCGAGAATCCCGCCGCTCGCCTCGGGCGGTTGCCATCCGTGCTTGAAGTCACCGTGAGCTACGCGGACAGCGCGCCGGCGCGCCTGCCCGCGATAACCGTCGCTCTGAACAACGGGCGCCTCGCAGTGGTGATGGCCCTGCCTGCCCTGATAGACGCCACTAAGGTGCTCGTTCCCCTAGGGCGCGGGCGAGCCCTGCGCTTGCGCGAGGTGCTGGCCGTGGCGCCCGAGGCGCAGTTGGTAGTGCTGGCCGCTGACGATCCGCAGGCCAACATCTCTCTCGCGGGCCTGAATCCGTCTGCCGAGCCTGGCGCCGGTTTACACCTCGGACGGCCCCTCTCGCTGTTGGGGCTAGGAGACGCTCGTGAGGCCGCCTACGTGGACTCGTCGGCCCAACGCAGCACGCTCGGTGGATACTGGTACGCCCTAAGCCCAGCGGCCTCTGCCGTGGGCGTTCCTGCCGCGATCGTCGATGAGCGCGGTGATCTGATCGGTATCGCTGTTCACTCCCCCGTTGACGATGCTGCGCCGGGAGCTCGGGCGGGGCTTGACCTGCAGGCTCTGAGGGCTCTACTCGCCCCCGATCCCACACAAGCCATCGCCCTCGAGACCTTCGTTGGCAGCTTCTTCGATCGCGATGATATCGGTCGGCTGCTCAGCGTCGAACGCGCGGCGCGCGCTAGCGACTGGCAAGCGGTGATCGCTGCCGGCTCCGAACTCATGTACCTATCCTATCCAATCGCTGATCGGGTACGCCCCCTCTTGGAGGAGGCTTTCCAGGTACGCATCGCAGATGCGCTAGCACGTCCGGGAGGAGCCCGCCTCGCCGAGAACGCCCTCGGCCAGGCTGCGGATCTACTCGGATGGAGCGCGTCGCGTCGGGTGCTCGCGGCGCGGGTCGCCCGCGCGCAGGGAGATGTCGCGACCGCCCTAGGCCAGCTAAACTCGGCTCAGCAAGAAGCCCAAGGCGACCTGCAAACGCAATCCAGCCTGCGCGAAGCAGCGCGTCGACTCCTAAGCGACCTTCTGGCAGGAGGCCAGGTCAATGCGGCGCAGGGCGAAGCCCTATTGCGAGGGCAGCTTAAGTGGGACCCAGACCACGCGCATTACCATGCTGATTTGGGTCGCTTGCTGTTTGAACAGGGGCGCTACCGTGACGCTCTGCTAGCGCTCTATCGCGCGCGCGCGCTGGACGGTGCCCGTTACGGAAAGGAGTTCGCATCCCTGATCGCGCTCGCCGAGGAGCGCCTGTATGCGCCGAGCGTTACGGTAGTACCTGTATTCAATCAGGGCGCAACTCTGTTCGTCAACGGCACGATCCCGGGGACGTCCGGTACCTATCGCTTCATCCTGGACACGGGCGCGAGCATTACGGCTATCTCTCCACGCGTCGCGGCTCAGCTTCCGGGGCTCGTGAGCCGCGGTACCGTTCGTTTGACCACGGCGAACGGCGAGGTGGACGCGCCGCTGGTCACCCTTCCCACCCTGGATGTGGCAGGAGCGCGCGTGGCCCAGCTAGACGTGGTCGTGCTCGACTCCCTCGCCAGCTACGATGGACTACTCGGCTTGTCCTTCCTCGATCACTTCAATATGGAGCTGGATCGCAACCGCAACGAGATGACCCTGCGCTTGCGCTAAGGCAACGCCCGATGACGCAGAACACACTCACCTACACACTTACCCGGCAGGTACTGCCAACACTCCTCGCCCTGCTCATGGGCATTGTGATCGGCGGCCGCTTCGCCGGTGGCGATGACGATGGGTTCACGGGCTTCTCCTCAGCGAACAGTTTCGATGATCGCTCGGCGCGTGCGCCCTGGGAGCCAGCGAGTCGGTCCGATATAGAGCCTTCAGACGACAGTTTGAGTGCCCTAAGTCAACGGCTTAGCGAGGAAAGGCGCGCACGGCAACAGCTCGCTCAGCAGATCGCCTCGCTCCAGGAGCAGGTGGAGGCGCTCGAAGAGCAACTCACGAGTGCGACCCCTACCCTCGATGCGGATGCCCTGGCGGAGGCGGCTCTGTCGCAAACCCTAGCGGAGCTAGAGTCTTCTGTGGCGACCGGCAGTCCGGATGACCGCCAGTTGCGACGCTTCATCGACGCCGGCTTCCCGCCCGATCGGGCCGCCGATCTCAAGGCCCGCCAGGACGAATTGTCCCTGAAGCGCCTGTTCTTGCGCGATCAGGCGCGCCGGGAAGGGTGGATGGGATCGGAGCGCTACCGCACGGAGCTGGCGCAGATCAACGAAGGCGTGGAGCAGCTTCGCTCTGAGCTCGGTGACAGTGACTACGATCGCTTTCTCTACGCTACCGGCCGCCCGAATCGCGTGCTGGTGCGCACGACCCTAACCGGCGGCCCGGCACAGGAAGCAGGCCTGCAGCCGGGCGATGCGATCTTGAGCTACGACGGCGCGCGCGTTTTCGACACGCGTTCCCTGGTCACGATGACCCAGGGCGGCTCCTTCGGTACGCCCACCTCCATCGAGGTTGAGCGCGATGGCGAGCGCCTCGTACTCTACATTCCGCGCGGCCCCCTGGGCCTGAACATGCGCTCGACGACGCAACGCCCGGAGGAAGGGGGCTAGGCCCCGACCAAGGCGCGTCGGCTCCCCTAGGCCCCGTAGGTGCTGATCAGCGACTTTGCGGTGCTGATGTAGCTTCGCATCGCATCGTCACGGTCCAAGCCGCTGATCTTGGCCCAAGCGTCGTACTTGGCGCGTCCGACGAAGTCGAGCATGCCCGGACGGCTACCGCTCACGTCTCCTGAAGACGCTTGCTTGTACAACGCGTACAGCTTGAGCATTTCGTCATCACTCGGCCGCTTGGTCAGCGCCTTGACGTCTTGCTGCGCCTGTTCGAAGGCCTGTTCCAGTTCACTCACGGCGGATCCCCTTAACTGCTCTTGCTCAACCGTATCCGATAGCTTACCTAGTCACCTGGTCGATGGTCACGGTGATGATCTCTCCCTCGCTCGCGGAGACCTGCTGGCTACCCCACAGGTCACCGGGAGAGGCCATCGCGTTTCCGCTCGCCGACACTCGCGCTACCACCTCTACTTCGTTAGCAGAGGAGATCCCGCGCCCGGGAATCATCGCGTTGGCATCGCTCAGTTCGAGCTCGATGGGCAGCTCAGAGCTGCGCCGGCGCACCACCGCAAGGGGGGGGCCGCCGCCGCCCGGCGTTCGGGCGATCACGAACAGCACCTGATCTTGCTCGGCGAGTTGCTCGCGAAGACTCTGCGCTAGCTCCACGCGTACCTGTAGGCGACCACTCGCATCGCCAGCCTCAGCTCCCTGCGGAGATGCTTTTGAGGGGCTCGCACCCTCCCCTGCCTCAGGCCCGCTGGCGGCCGTCATGGCCTCTCGGATCTGCGCGGGCGGCGGTGCGTTGCGCGCAGCGAGCTGGCTCGCCATCGCAATACGCTGCTCGAGGACCTCTCGCATCTGGCTCGGTTCGGCCATTTGGGGCGCCGCGAGCAGCCGTTCCCAACGCCCTTGGGCAGTGCCGTACTCGCCCCGTTCAAACGCGCCGAGGCCACCCCACCACAGGGCCCGTGGGTTGTTAGGTAGGGTGTCTAGGGAACGTTCGAGCAAGTCGCCCGCTTCGCCGAGCAGGGTCCGTTGATCGCTGAGAATCATCGCCTCCGCGTACTCCGCTGCCACGTCGGCGGTGAGCTGCGCGTCCGCACCCACCGCCACCTGGCGGTACGCTTCGCGAAAGGCCTGTTCCGCGCCGTCGACGCGACCGAGGTTGAAGTAGGATCGACCCAACAGGCGCCATTCCTCGAGGCTACCGCCGTTGCTGCGCAAGCGCTGGGCGAGCGCCTCGACGATATCCGCCTCGCCTGCGCCGCTCGCTGCGGCGTCCTCCGCCGCGGCCCGCATGGTCTGCGCCGTGCGGGCCGTGGACCAATCGAAGTTGCTTAGTCTGGGGTATGACAGCAGCACGATGACGGGGACCAACACCAGCAACACGCCGGCGGTCACCGCCTTACCCCCTCCTCGTGCTGCGCCAGCGCGCAGTACTGGTAGGATAACGAGGCATACGGCAACGCCCGTCATGAGCAAGACGAGCCCGAGAAAAACTGGGTTGATACTCACCTGTCCCCGTCGGCCTCGTCGACACCGCCCACCGCCCGTGGCTCGTCATCGGGCTCTAGGGCGCTGAGGTCAGCGCCGACGGCGATGCGTCTTCGCACGGTTCCCGCTACTACCACTGCCCCAGCGCCGAGCAGCAAGATGGGCGCCAGCCACAGCACTGCCGTACTCGCATTGAAGGGTGGACGGTAGAGCACGAACTGGCCGTAGCGCTCCACCATATATTCCAAGATCTCCGGGTCACTGCGCCCTGCGATGAGCATCTCGCGCACTTTGAGGCGAAGATCCTTAGCGATGCCGGCGTTCGAGTCGCCAATCGTCTGATTCTGACACTTCACACAGCGCAGCTCTTCCGTGAGGCGATCGTAGCGCCCCTGGAGCTCCGAATCCTCGAAGGGCATATGCTCGTCGATAGCGAGTGCCAACGGCGGGGCTGACAGGAGCACGCTGGCGAGCGCGCCCAATGCCACCATCCTAATCCTCATCGATCGCTCCGCTGCGCCTGCGCCGCGGTGCCCTCGCCGGCCTCGCGCATCGCGGGCAACAGTACCTCTTGCCAGAGCGCCTCGGTGATCGGGCCAATGTGCTTGTAGCGAACAACGCCCTGCGCGTCGACGACGAAGGTCTCGGGAGCTCCGTACACTCCCCAGTCGATGGCGGCCTGACCAGCGCGATCCGCCCCCGTGAGGATGTAGGGGTCGCCGAGTTGCGTAAGCCAACGCTTAGCCTGGGCGTCGTCGTCCTTCCAATTAATGCTGTAGATAGGTATCCCTGCCTCCGCCATTCGCATAAGCACCGGGTGCTCGGTCTGGCAGCCCGGGCACCAGGTGCCCCAAACGTTCACCAGAGCGACACGGCCGGTCAGATCCGCTTCGCTGAAGGTCACGCTCTCATCGTGCAGGGAGGGCAAGCGAAAAGTGGGGGCGGGCCTACCGATGAAGGGCGATGGCAGTTCGCCTGGGTCGCGCTGCAGTCCTGCCCATAAAAATCCGGCGAGTACCACCAAGGCCACCACGGGAGCGTAGAAGCGAATCATCAGCTCGACGCCCTCTGCTGTCCGGCGCTTACCGCAGTCGCTGGGCGAGGCGCGGCGCCAGGGGAGCGCGATGCCGTTCGGGCACGGTAGCGCCGATCGCAGGCCGCCACCACGCCGCCGATCGCCATCAGCAGCGCACCGAGCCAGATCATTCGGATCATCGGTTTGAACTGTAGGCGCACGCTCCAGGCCGATGCCCCGAGGTCTTCGCCAAGCGCCGCAAACAGATCGCGCGCAAGGGTGCCGTCGATGTCCGCTTCGGTCATCGGACTCTTCTGCACGCGGTACACTCGCTTTTCCGGATACAGGGTAGTGATGACATCGTCACCGCGCAGCACGGTAACCGTGCCGACAACGGCTTCGTAGTTCGGCCCTTGCGAGGGCACCACCCCATCGAAGCGGAAACCGAGCTCGCCGATCTCTTGCACCTCTCCCACCTGCATGGCCGTATCCAGTTCGACGCTATAGCTCTTGGTCACGGCCACACCGATCGTGAATACCCCAACGCCGATGTGCGCAAGAGTCATGCCGAGTACTGTGGCAGGCACGCCGCGTCCCCGCCGGAAGCGCGTCAGCGGTTCGAGCAGCGCAGAGAACACGATCCACAAGCCCATGACGATAGCGAAGACGGTGAGCGCACCGATATGGCCGAAGACGAGCCAGGGCACGGCGATGCCCAGCACCACGGCCAGTCCAAGGGGCCATCGCAGGGTGCGCATGAGGTCTTCCTGGCGTGCCTTCTTCCACGCCGCGTGCATGCCCACGGCTAGGATCGTGATTAGCGGCGCCATCGCGATGGCGAACCCATACTCGAAGTACGGCACGCCCACGGAGATCTTCTCGGGCCCGAAGGCCTCGTAGAACAGGGGGAACAACGTACCGAGCAGAATGACGGCGGTGGCCACCACCAGCAGCAGATTGTTCACCAAGATGAAGGTCTCACGCGAGGCCACGGCGAATCGCGCATCGGAGTCCAGTTGGGGAGCGCGCCATGCGTAGAGCACCAACGCACCGCCGACGACGAGCACTAGGAACAACAGGATGAACGTGCCGCGCGCTGGGTCGGATGCGAAGGAATGCACGGACACCAGCACGCCCGAGCGGACGAGGAAAGTGCCGAGTAGGCTCAGGGAGAACGCGCTAATGGCGAGTAGCAAGGTCCAACTCTTGAACAGTCCACGCTTCTCGCTCACCGCCAGGGAATGGATGAGCGCCGTGCCCGCCAACCAGGGCATGAAAGAGGCATTCTCCACCGGATCCCAGAACCACCAGCCGCCCCAGCCCAGTTCGTAGTATGCCCACCAGCTGCCGAGGGCGATGCCGACGGTCAGAAAGGCCCAAGCGATCGTGGTCCAGGGCCGTGTCCAGCGAGACCAGGCGCTATCGAGGCGACCCTCGAGCATGGCGGCGATGGCGAAGGCGAAGGCGACCGCAAAGCCTACGTAGCCCGTGTACAACATGGGGGGATGTATAGCGAGTGCTGGGTCCTGTAGCACGGGGTTTAGATCTCGTCCCTCGAGCACCCCGGGTGGCAATCGCACGAAGGGATTGGAGGTCTCCAGGGTGAATAGGGCGAAGCCTACGCTGATGAGGCCCAGCACACCTAAGACCCGCGCTGAGTAGGTCGCTGGCAGGTGCACGCTGAAGGTAGCGACAGCAACTGTCCACATGCTGAGCACGAGAATCCAGAACAGCAAGGAGCCTTCGTGGGCGCCCCAAACTGCCGCGACTCGATAGGGCACAGGAAGGGCCGTGTTGCTGTTCGACGCAACGTACTGCACCGTGAAGTCGTTCTGAACGAAGGACCAAGTGAGGGCTGCGAAGGCGAGTGCGACAAACGTGAATTGCCCGAAGGCTGCGGGCCGAACCGCTGCAATCCACTCCGGCCGACCGCTTTGGCCGCCGGCCAGTCCTAGCAGCGCCTGCACGAGCGCCAGGGCCAGGGCAAGCACTAGGGCGAAGTGGCCTAGCTCTGGGATCATTCGCCGCGCGCCTCGCGAGCCACCTTCATGCTCTCAGCGACCTCCGGTGGCATGTAGCTCTCGTCGTGTTTCGCCAGCACCTCGTCAGCGAGAAACTCACCGTCCGCGCCCACGGTGCCGTGCACAATGATCCCCTGCCCCTCCCGGAACAGGTCAGGCAAGATGCCCTCGTAGGTAACGCGCACCTCCTCAGCCGTATCGGTTAGGACGAAGCTGAGCGCCAACGACCCCTCCTCGCGCTCTACGCTTCCCGCGGTGACCATGCCTCCCACGCGCACCCGACGATCGGCGGGGGCCTCGCCATTGACGATTTGCGTGGGGCTGTAGAAGTAGAGCAGGTTCTTTCGGGCCGCCACCAAGCCGAGGGTCGTGGCGGATACCGCACCTAGCAACACGAGGGCTACGGCGAGCATCCGCTGTCGTCTAGGGGTCATCCTCTGTCCCTCTCCAGCTGCGCCCGTCGACGCAAACTGATCAGCATCTGTCGATGGCCACGGTGGGCCGCCCAGACGTTTAGGGCGATGACCACGGCGGAGACGCTCACGGCGCTCCAGACGTAGCTCGCGTAGCCGCCCATCGCTAGAAACTCGTTCATCTCATCAGGCTCCCGGCGCGCCGCTCGGCTGCTGGCTGGTCTGTGTGGGGTTGGAGGCGGCGGGCGGCGCCGGGTTCCGTACCGAGCCATCACTCGTCGCCTCGCCCTCAGCTAGTACCAGCGCTTTGACCCAGGCCTTTTGGCGTTCACGGCGCAGCACTTCCGTGCGCACCCGCACGCAGACAAGCGAAGCGAATAGCAACGTATAGCCGAGTGCCATCATCACAAGGGGCGTGGCCATGCTGGCTGCGATGCGCGGACCGTCGTTGGTCACCAGGGTGGCTGGCTGGTGTAGGGTTCGCCACCATTCGACTGAGTAGTGGATGATCGGCACGTTCACCACACCGACGATGGCAAGCACCGCGCTGGCGCGGTCCGCTTGACTCACATCATCGAATGCCTCCCGAAGGGCCAGGTAACCCAGGAATAGAAAGAGCAGAAGAAGCTCGGAGGTCAGGCGAGCATCCCAAACCCAGAACGCACCCCACATGGGTTTGCCCCATATCGCGCCTGTCACCAATGCGAGGAAGGTGAAGGAAGCACCGAGCACGGCGCAGGCACTCGCCACGGCGTGAGCTAGCTTCATGCGCCAGATCAGGCCGATCGCCGCGAGCACCGCCATGTAGGTGTACGCGAATAGCGACAGCCAGGCGGCGGGCACGTGCACGTAGATGATGCGAAAGCCCTCGCCCATCTCCTCATCGGGCGGTGCCAGCACCAAGCCTCCGTAGAGCCCTGCCGCGATTAGTAGCGCCGCGCCCCAGCCGAACCACGGCGCCCAGGCGCCGGCGATCCGGTAGAAGTGCGGCGGCGAGCCAAGCTTGTGAAACCACTTCCACATAAATCCACTCTCCACGGGCGCCCCAGCGCCCTGCCCGCGCGAAACCCCCCAATTGTATGCTTCGCCAGGAGCCCGCACCAAACGACGCCGTCGGCGAATGTCGACCACGTCCGACGCGCGAATACTCAGTCCAGATGTATACGTAGGGCGGCCCCGATCGCGAACGGAGTGACGCATGCCAGAAACGCCAGGAGCGCCGCCAGCCACAGGAGAACACCCTCTGGCGAGAGACCGATCATGGCTTGTTCGATGGCGCGCGTGCCCAACAACAGGGTGGGCACCAAAAGGGGTACGATCAAAATCGCAATCAACACCCCGCCACGGTGTAGCCCCACCGTGAGGGCAGCGCCAACGCCGCCGAGCAAACTCAAGATCGCGGTGCCAAGCAATAGGGCCAGCATCACGATCGGTACCGCCGATGCCGGCACAAAGAAGGCTCCTGCGCCGAGGGGGCTGACCAGCACCAGCGGGAGTCCCGTGAGCAACCAGTGGGCGAGGACCTTGGCGAGCGCCAACCACCAAAGCGGTTGAGGTTGTAGAGCCATCTGCTCGAGGCTGCCATCGTCGAAATCGGCTTGGAATAGGGTTTCCTGCGATAACAGCATGGCGAGCAGGGCGGCCACCCATACAACCCCGGGTGCAATGCGCCGCAACAGCTCCTCTCCAGGGTCGAGACCGAGGGGAAACAGCACTAACACGACGGCGAAGAATACCAGCGGATTCACTAGCTGCCCCGGTCGCCGGAGGGCCAAGCGAAGCTCACGCTTGAGCACAGCGAGGAATGCGCTCATAGGGGCTCCGTCGGCCTCACCCAAGCGCCAGTTCGCGCACCGCAATGCCCGGTATCGAGAGAGGGTGGTGGGAGGTAATGATCGCAAGGCCGCCCGACGTGAGGTGCTGAGCGACGCGGCGATGTCCCCATTCACGGCCGGCCGTGTCGAGGTTCGAGAACGGTTCATCGAGAATCCACAGGGCCCCACGTGCCAGCAGGGAGCGGCAGATGGCGACGCGCCGGCGCTGACCGGCCGATAGCTGACGCAGGGGCAACCAATCGACGGCCGTCAAGCCGACAGCTGCCACGGCTTCGGCGATGTCAGCGGACGTGGCGCCTTGGGGACGCAGGGCGGCGGCGAAGGCGAGGTTATCGAGCGCACTCAGCTCTCCCTTCAGGCCGTCACGGTGACCGAGGTAGGAGAGCGCTGAATAAAAACCATAGGTCTTCTTGAACACATCGTCGCTACCCCAGTGCACCGTGCCGGTCTCGGGCCGACTCAAGCCCGCGAGCACGCGCAGCAGACTCGACTTGCCAATGCCGTTGGGGCCGGTGACGTGCAGCACCTCGCCTGCACGCACTTCGAAGCTCAGACGGGCGAACAACAGGCGATCGCCTCGCCAAAGCTCCAGCTCGGAGGCGCTCAGCACCTCAGCCGCAGCATCGTCGTGGGCTTCGCTTGCCGTCAGTTGCCAGTCTCCAATACCGCTGGCACGTTCAGCTTGCGGCTGCGCCAGAACTTGGTGCCCGTTACCTCGGCGACCACCAATAGGCCCGCATCGGTCAGCTGGTAGACGGCGACGCCGTTGATGAAGCTGGTTTCGGCGCCTGCCGAGTGGCGGCCAGCCACCACTGCGGCGCCGCCGCCAGCGCCCCAGCCACCGTTGACGAAGTCGGACATCGTCTCGTAATCACCGAAGAGAAACACCAGGCGCAGCACTTGCCCGCCGATGCCCAGATTTAGCCCCCCGGTTCCCATGTGCATGTATGTACGCAGGCCGGTCCCGCGATCGATGGCGACCCCCGTGCCGCCACCGCCGGTGACGAGCAGGGATACCTTGGTGGCGTCGAACACGGCGTAGCCGACGGAGCGATCGAAGAGGGCCTTAGCCTTTGGGCTCTCGCGGAACAAGCGGTTCAAGGTCTCCTCGGCCAACGCGTCCACCTTCGCGCGCTTCTCGGAGGCGGTGGCGAAGAATCCTGCCTGCGCCGGCTCCCCAGCAGCGAGCATCAGCCCTGCGCCGAGCAGCGCTAGCAGCAGCAGGCGGGAAATGGGCGCGCCGAGCGTCTGCAGTGCGCTCATCATGGATCTCCTTCCTGGTCATTCAGGCCGCGTAGGATACCGCAAGCGATCCGCCGCTCGCTGTGTTTAGCCACCGGCGCGGCGCTGACACGGAGCTCCGGTACACTAGCGCAGCCTATGGACATCGATACGGATCAAACTGCCGCCGGACGCCGCCGCCTGCGTCCCGCCCGCCTCGAGCGACGGCCAACGGCCTCCGTCTGCTGGTGGTCGGCGCATGCACTCCCGGCCAGCCAGCTGTTGGAACGCGGCGTCAACACTTCGCACCTGGCCGGCTCCGCGCGGGTAGGGTCATGGGTCGCGGCGGCGCATCGCCGTAGGATTCCCTGTGACCGCCCTCCTGCGCGTGGGGCGCACCCACGCGACCGTGAAGAGCAGCGGTTCATGAAAGTTCTCAAGACTCGGCAGCGGGGACTCCGTTCGGCCCAGGAGGTACCCAAGCCCTCGAGCGTGCTGGCTCCACGGGGTTGGCACGCGTGTCTAGGGGCGGGTGCTGGGCAAGGCGCTCCTCGACCTGGGTTCAGCCACGTCGACACCCGAGGCAAGCGCTCGGACGATTCCCTTGAGGGACCTGCCGCAGAGTACCCCTTGGCCTTGAGGAGCTGGTCCAAGTGCCTATCACGGGAATACCATCTGCCTGCTGTGCACCACCGACTCCACCGAAGAGGACGCTTAAGCTGATGAAAAACCGTCTCACCGTCGACTTCGCGCTCCCATGCGTGGTGCTCCTGTTACTGGGAGGCTGCACCCAAGAGACGCAGAACAACCTTGGCCGAGCCGTACAGAACTGGACAGGCACCGACGGCGTACTCGAGATATATGCGGGCGACAAGCTGGTTCGCCGATTCATGGGGATCGACAAGCTCACCACGGCGCGGGGCACAAGCGGCTCCCAGGCACGGCCCTACCGCTTTGGCTACGGCTATTTCGACGCCAACCTCAACGGGGCGATCGACGAGGATGAGCGGCGCAAGAAGGTGTACTTCGAGTTCAGCGACTACGCGACGTCGTACGTGTTCTACGAGGACCCGAACTGAGCGCCCAGGTTGGTCTGGGGAGGGCTCAAGGGGCGCCGGTGTCGAGGAAACTGTCGAGGCTGGCCGTGAACTCGAGTGGACGCTCGAAATGGGGCATGGCGCCGGTGGTGAATCTGCTGAAGTACCAGTTGGCCCGCTTACGAGCCCATTCTGCGTGAGAAAAGTCTTTGAAGTCGCCGCGGGTGCCGTGGGGAACCCAAACGGGCATGTCCAAGCCCTCGTAGAGCCGGCGCACATCCTTACTGAAGAGCCGACCGCTCAAGAAGGCGAGAGGCGCTCGGCTCGCGCCTTCCTGGCGCGCAGTGAGGTGATCGTAGTTGACCATGTCCTCGTCCACCTGATCGCTACCGTAGGTGCGCTGGAGAAAGTAGCGAATGGTCCCGGGGCGGGTCAGCGCGCGGTACAGCGGCTCACGCCAAAGGGGCGCGGCGAGCAAAGCGTGCATGCCTGGGATCTCCCGATTAGTCAGCGGTGGCCCGTTGGCCTGGGCGCCGAGGCGGTTAAAGCCCGTTGGGTTGATCAGCACGAGCTGACGAACCCGGTGTGGATGTTCGCTGGCGACTCGGGCCACGAACTCGCACGAGAGCGAGAGACCGATAACGTCCACTGCCCGATCGGGCAGGTCCTGGGCGATCACGTCCAGCATATCCAGCAGCGCCGTCGTGTAGAGCGTGACGTCGTACCGTCGCGCTGTACGCGAGGAGAATCCGAAGCCCGGCAGGTCGACGGCGTAGGTGCTGCGGGTGGACTGCAAATGCTCAAAGATCGGCCGCATCTCGAAGGTGGATGCCGCCGCATTGATGCTGTGGACCAACAATACGGGAGTTCCCGATCCGGCGTGATAGTAGCTGATGGGGCCGGCGCGACCATCGACCGTGAGGCGATTCGCGTCCACTGCGGGCGGCAGGGACCCGCCGTTAGCACCGGAGCCACTCATCTGTCCAAACGCCTCGCCAACCACGGCACTTGTGCCTCCTTCCGGCGTGCCCACGATTACGCAATCCTGTCGAAATTAGCATGCGAGTGGCCCGCTCGTATTGGCGACATGTCGACCACGTCACAACACACGCGCGAACCAGGGGCGGCTCCATGAAATCAGCCGTGTCGACTCGGCCGCGCGTGTCCGGTTGGGCGGTCCCGTGGGCCTCGCCTTGAGCAGGTTTCGCGCGGCGCTGAGCTTTCTCGGCAAGCAATTCAGCGAAGGGCGTGCAACCCGGGATCTTCTGTCGCTGCTCGGCGGCGTCATGGGCGCACGGGTCATCCAGGTGCTGGCGATCCCATTGATCACACGCCTCTTCGACCCTGCCGACTACGGACGGGTGAGTCTCCTGGTAGCCCTCGCCACCACCTTCAACCAAGCCAGTTCCTTGGGCTACGAAGGCGCGATAGCGCTGCCACGCCAGGGTCATGGGGCGCGCCAGGTTTCCCGCCTCTCTCTGTTGCTGCTGCTAGGCTTTTGCATAACGCTCGCCCTTATCGCTGCCCAATGGCCGGAGGCTTGGCGACCGGCTGGGCTCAACAGCGTGCCAGGCTGGTGGCTGATACTGGCCGCGATCGTCGGTTTGCTGGGCCTAAGCAACGTGCTGCAGGCGTGGGCCGTGCGCCGCAAGGCATTCCAGCGGATCGCGGCAAGTTCCTTGGCCCAGGCTGGGGTAACCAGCTCTGGGAGGGTCGCATGGGGCCTGGGTTTGAGCCCCACGTTCCTCGGGTTGTTGATGCCTTACGTGGTTGGCCTTGTGGTGCGCGCTTGGAGCCTCATTGGCGCGCCGAGCAGCAGCAACAGCCCCGCTCCTGGAGACCCGGTGGCAAACCCGCCACCGCCCGACCAAGCCGATCCATGGACGATCGGCGAGGCTGCGCGACGCTACGCGGCTTTCGCCCTCTTTGGCCTGCCCAGCACCTTGATTCGTTCGCTGACTCAGCGCCTACCCCTGCTGCTCATCGGCACGCTGTTCGCCCCGGCAATCGTCGGTTTCTACGCGGCAGCTCATCGCCTGGTCCTCACACCCGCGCGGGCGATTGGTCAGGCAGGCCGCCAAGTGGCCCTACCTAGAGCAGCGGGCCGTCGTCGTCGGGCTGAGCCGATGTTCTGGCCACTCGCGCGGGCGACAACCATCCTCGGACTGGCCGCCGTGGTGCCCTGCGCTTTGCTTTACGTAATCGGCGAACCACTGCTGGTGTTCGTGCTCGGTGATGGGTGGACCAGCGCGGGGCCCTACGCGCCGCCCCTCGCTCCCTGGGCGTTTACGATGTTTCTGACGGGGCCCACGAGTGCCGTGTTTCAGGCGCTGGAGAAGCAACGCTGGATGCTCGGGCTCTCCTGCGTGCGCCTGGCCCTGTTCGTCGTCGCCGTACTGTGGGCACGCGCGAGCGATGATGGAGACCCGCTGTTGCTGGTGGTGAGCTTGGCAATCGCCGGCGTCCTAGCCAATATGCTGCAGCTCGCACTCGGCCTGTGGCTGGCGTGGCGACACGACCAGAACTTGCCCTGCGCCTAGGACTCAGCCTGAATGGACCTTCAACCCCGAATCATCGCCGGCTCCGCTCGCAGCGGCACCACGTGGGTGGTGGATGCCCTGAGCACAGCGAACGGTGCCGGTACTCTGTTCGAGCCGCTAAACCCGGACGCGATCCCACAGGCCGTGCCCTTCGCCAACGAGCGCATCGCGCAGCACGACGAGGCGGCGCACGCTCGCGCCTTCTTCGATGAGCTGTTCAACGGTGCCTACCGCAACTTGTGGACCCTGGGGCGCGCTTACCGCGAAGAGCTCCGCCTAGGACCGCAACGCTCCTTGCCTAAGGTTGCGCGCAAACTCACCGCCGCAGCGGGAAATTACTGGCGCTACGGCAGACCTAGCGCGCAAGCGGGCTGGTTGTACAAGGTGGTGCGAGCGAGCCTGATGCTCGGGTGGCTTGAGCAGCATTACGACGCACGGATCGCCCTAGTCATTCGCCATCCCGGCGCCGTCGTCGCCTCGCGCGTGCGCCGCGGATGGCCTTGGCGCCCTACCCTGGAGCGTTACCTCGCGAATGAACACGTGGCGACGCTCCTCGGAGCACCCACGCGAGAGGCGGCGGCGCGGATAAGTGATGAGATTCGCGGCCACACGGCGATATGGTGCGTGCAGCACGCGGTCGCCTTGCACGATTGGGAGTCGAGTCGCTTTAGCGTGCACTTCTACGAACACCTGATCGATGCCCAGGCTGAGCAAGAGTGGACCCGACTCACGCGACAACTCGGTCTTCCGTCTTTGCCGTCTGCGAGGGTGCTCAGCAAGCCCTCCCAGCAGGCAGATCAGGGTGCGAAGGGGGCGATGAACGCTGGCAGTCCACGCTGGCGCTTCGCCCTTAGGCGCCAGGACCTGGTGTGTATCGGAGATGTGCTGGAGCGCTTTGAAAACGAGCTTTACATCCCCAGCCGCGATGGACCCACCGACGCAGCGAAGCGCTACCTTGCGCGCCGCTAGAGGAGTCGCGCTGAGCGCCCTGGAGATGCTCTGCTTGCTCACCGCGTGCGCCTCACCGGGGGGCGAAGCGGATACTAGCTCAAGCGCCCTGCCGAGGACGGCCGCAAACACCTTCCCGGTGGGGGTCTACGCCGTTTGGCATGGTACCCGGCAGGACGTGTTCGAATCCTCTGCGGTGGTGGGCGGGCAGGTATGGGCATTGTGGGACCAGGTGGAACCCGAGCGTGGTCAATACGATTTCACACTGCTCGATGAGCGCCTGGACGCGGTACGCAGCGCGGGTCGCCAAGCCACCGTGCAACTCAACGCCAATGCGCACCCCGACTGGCTCTTCGACCAGGTCCCCTACCTGCCGATACGACTGCACACGGTGAGATCAGCGCGCGGCACACCGATGTACTGGCACCCCACCTACCTCGCCGCGCAACTTGCCCTCATCGAGGCGTTAGCCAACTGGATCGACACGCACCCCTATCGCGAGGCGATCGCTGCCGTACGCCTGAGTTACAATGCAGTCGGGACCGAGGGCCTTTCGATTCCTGATGCCTATCACCGGGCATCGGCGTGGAAGCGTAGCGCCGGTGTCAGCGAAGGCAGCGATTGGTCTTCCGCCCAGGCGGTTGGGTACGCGGAGCGCATCGTCGAACACTACATCGATGAGATCGCCCCCGTCGCCTTCCTGCTGGTACGCCGAGCTCTCTTTCAGGAGGGTAGAGGGCGCATCGGGAGCGGCACCCAGGGCGCTCGCTTGCGGGCCCGCCTACAGCGCTTATTGGATGGCGGGCGGGCGGGCGTCTTCCACACCTCCAGCGACATCCAACCACGCAATGGTGGCTTTAGCCTGGAGGTGTACCGGACCATGCGCACGCAGTGCTTAGAGCGGCGCTACATCTGCTACGCCGAGGCCATGCGTACAGCGGAGGGGCGCCATAAGGACTATCCAACCACCGTCGTGCCCTCCGAATCCGAATGGTTCTACTGGCGTGTCCTGTCCGATCTCTCCCTTGGCGTCAGCAGGCTCGCGGTCAATCGCTTGGATCTAGTGCGGGCGGAAAACCCTGGCGTGGCCTTGGGGCTCGACTTCGCCGAGCGCCATCTAGGCGCCCACCTAGCACCCCGCGAGAGCAGCGGCGCCTGGATCGCGTTCCGCCAGGGGGACTTTCTCGCAGGCGACTACGGTGTGCTGGCGGCCGCCCAGGGCTGCGGAGTACGACGCACCGGTGTGGGGTCAGCCGATGAGCCCTACGGCCTGTGGGCGTCGCGTCTGCGCGCTGGCGACTCATGTGAGATTCGCTTCGACCGTGACTTCCTCCAAGGTGCTGCCTCAGAACCCACGGTGCTTAGCATTCTGGCACGCAGCGTTGACGAAAACGACACGTCAATTGGACTCGCGGGTCTCGGCCAGCGCCCCGTGCAACTCACGGTTCCGGGCGACAGCGCCTGGCATCGTCTACGCGTCGAGCTCGCACCCTTCTCTAAGGACAGTCAGCGGGGGCCCCTACATCTTGAGGCGGTCGCTCGCGCCGTCGACCTTCACCTTGTCGAGCTCGCACGCGCGGACGCGCACACGTCCCCATGAGCAAGCAAAGAGAGCGCATCCGTCAAGACCCGTTGGAGCGGCTCATTGGCGCCGCTCTCGGCAATGATCGCATCGCCAAGCGCGTCCTCCCCCCTGCGCTTCTGGCCGGGGAGCAGGTGCAAGCAACGCTGGTCGGCGATGAGCATGATTTTGGTACGGTACCGACAGCGAAGGATATCGCCCCAATCTGGGTGCTCGCAGCCGGTTGGGGCTCGGGCTCGACGCTGGTTCAGCGCCTGCTCATCTCCAGCGGTAAGGCCCTCATTTGGGGCGAACCCCTGGACCGGGTCGTGCCCATCCCTCACCTAGCAGCTCCAATAGCTGGACTGCAGCCCGACTGGCCGCCGCCTGAACACTTTCAAAGCGCACCGTCCCTGCGTGCGCTCGCCAATGCGTGGGTGGCCAATCTCGTCCCTCCCCTAGGTGCGCTGCGGGAAGCACAGCGCGCATGGATGACCGCATGGCTGCAACCATCGGCGCAGTCGCTTGCCGTTGCAAGTGATGCCATCACCTCCTTCGGCCTCAAGGAAGTGCGCTTGTGCGCAGGCTACGGGCATTTTCTCAAGTGGTTGTTCCCCGCCTCGAAGATCGTATTCGTCGTGCGGCATCCCTACGATTGCTGGCGTTCTTGCAAGGGTGTGGATTGGTATAGCGTTTGGCCGCGGTATCGGGTGGCCAAGCGTCTGGCGTTTGCTCATCATTGGCGCCATCTAACGCGGAGCTTCCTGGCTGAGGCGCAGCGCCTCGATGCGCTGCTGCTTCCCTATGAATCACTGCACCTTGCGGGCCAGGGCCTGCGGAGGTTGGAGGCCTACGCTGACATCGGCCCTCTAGACGCTACGGTGCTAAAGCAGCGTATCGGCGCGCGCGCTGGCACCAAGCTCGCATTGGGTGGGCTTGAGCGCAAGTTGATCGCCGGCGTCTGCGGCCCTCAGATGCAGGCTCTGGGGTACTCCCTATGAGCGCTAGCACCACCACCGGCACGGTCTCGGGCCCCACCGTGCTTCTATTGCTCGATGCCCTGCCCCTCCCGCTGACGGAGGGCGACCGCCTGCGTAGCTACTACCTCGCCCGCGCCCAGGCCGAGGCTGGGCGCTGCGTACTAGCCGCCATGAAAGGCACCGAGGAGCAGCGAGAGGCGCTACTGAGCGAGGGGCCCTTCGATGAAATACTGATGCTACCGTCGTGTTCCGAGCGCGGTAGCTTTCGGCGACACCTACGCACAGACAACGGGCATTATTTGCGCTGGGGTTGGCCCGCCTGGTTTGACGCGTGCACGCAAGCGCTGCGCAGGTTTGTCGCCGAGCACGAGGTCACCGTGGCAATCGCTGGAAAGCTCACCGTGGCGGAGTTGGTGGCGGTGCTCGACGTGCATCACCGCGTTGTCGACGACTTCGACTGCTACACGCTCACCCTCGAGCGCGAGTACGCTCTTCATGCACGGAGCTTGACCCTACCCCGACGATTCCATCACCTGCTAGCGCAACACCGCTACGCGCGCCAGGAGTCTCGCTTGAGCGAACGCTTCGCGCTGATCACCACTATCTCGCCGACAGATGGGGCCCGCCTGCGCGCCCTCGATCCCCGTGCGCGCGTTGAGATCGTGCCCAATGGCGTGGAGCCGGGGCTGTTAGATGTTGGTCGCACCTGGCCTGAAGCGCGTTCCGCCGGCGTGGCCTTTTGGGGCAATCTAGCGTTTGAGCCCAACCGCTCCGCAGTCCAGTGGTTTATCGATGAGGTGTACGCCCCCTGGCTAGCAGCTGCCGAAACTCCCTGCTATCTGATTGGCGGCGGCGCAGACGAGTGGATCCGACGGTTGCCGGAGCGCTTCCCCAAAGTGAGAGTCACGGGGTTCGTAGAGGACCTGCCGGCGCTGGTGCAACGGGTTCCGGTGATGGTGAATCCTATGGTCAGTGGCAGTGGGTTGAAGAACAAGATGCTCGAGGCCATGGCCATGGGGCGTGCTGTGGTCTCCACGCGAATGGGCAGCGAAGCGCTGGCAGCACACCCTGAGCGACACTTCCTACTGGCGGATCGGCCGGAACGGTTCGCGCAGGCTGTGCTGGACCTTCACGCAAAGCCACAGTTCGCCGAGGCGCTCGGTACGCGCGCAAGGGAGCTGGTGGCATCTATGTACACGTGGCCGAGCGTGATAACGCGTTGGCGGGACGTCTTGGCGTCAGTGGAAACGGCAGCGCGATGATACGTACCTTGCGACGCAAGAGCCTCTCCGCGGCGCGGCGCGGTGCGCGCGGGGCTCGCAAGCTCCTTTGGCAACTCACCCACCCCCGCCCGCCCGGCGGCGCGGCGCCCGTTTTCATCGTCGGTGCACAGCGCAGCGGCACCACGATGCTCGGGGACTGCCTTGCCAGCAGCAGCCAAGTGGCGTACTACCCTGAGCACGATCGCACGGCCTTTCAAGACTTCGTGTTACGAGAGGACGTGTGGCCAAGGCTCGTCTCCCGCTCTCGCCTACCTATCGTCGCCTTCAAACCCCTGACCTCCAGCCATCTCGCTGGCGAAATGCTCGCCCGCTACCCTAATGGACGCGTCATCTGGGCCCTACGTCACCCCAGCGATCGCGCCCGCTCCGCCGTGGCGAAGTTCGGCCAGCAGAATCTGCAGCTACTGAAAAGGCTAGCTCGCGGGGAACGACCGCAGGTTTGGCAGATCCGTGGATTCAGTCCGCACCACTTCGATCTCATCGCTAAGATGATGGCTGAGGCCATGGATGCCGCCGGTGCGGCGGCTCTGTTCTGGTACCTACGCAACGATCTCTTTTACACCCAAGGGCTAGATCGCGACACGCGCGCCCAGGTCATCTGCTACGAGCGCCTCGTGGGCGCCCCCACCCAGCAGATGACTTGCCTGTGCGAGCACCTGGGCATTCCCTACGAGCCGCGCCTGTCGAAGGAGATCCACGCGCGATCGGTCCGCTGCGATTGGCCGGCGGGCACCCGGGAGGATTTGATGAACCTCTGCGATGATCTATACGAGCGCCTTGCGGCGCGAAGCACTCTATGTCCCTAGCCTCATATCTGCCCTTCGCGCGCTGGCGGCACCTTGCCACTGCCTTACTGACGCTGTTCGCCTCTTTCCTCGCACACGCGCAAGGCGCTGAGGGACCGACCCCGGCCCAGATCCAGGCCCGCCTCGACGTCCTGCTCAATAGTACCGAGGTGAGCGAGGAAGTTCGCAGCGCGGCCGCTGCCAACTATCGCGCAGCCCTGGAACGGCTGCAGAGGTCAGAGGAGTCTCGTAACAATCAGCGTGCTCTGCAGCGCCGGGTAGAGAATGCCCAGACGGACGCAGCTCGCCTCGAGGCGGAGCGCGAGGAGGTGCTGACCAACCTGAACAGCCTGGAGAGACGGCTGCGCTCCGTCGACGCCGACGCCGCATCCCTGCGCCTGGCGACGCTCAGCGCACAACAGTCGGAGAAGCGCGAGGCCAAGGACAAGCTCGATCAGCAACTCGCGAGCCGCCTCACCCGTCCTCTGCAACTGCGTGACGAGCTCGCCGACGCCACGGCCCTCGTCGAGCAACTCAATGCAACCGCGTCCGGCCTAGAGGAGAGCACCGAAGAGCCGCAGCGTTCAGAACAGACGCTCCTGCGCGCGAGGCTTGAGGCGGCACGAGCAGAACGCGAACGGTTGCAGAGCGAGCTCGCGACACTGCAGCCGCGGCTGGAACTGGCGGAAGTGGAACTTCAACTTGTCAATGCGGAGCGATCCCTGATCGACAGGGAGATCACGATACTCGCGGCGACGGTGGCCGAGGAGCGTGAGAGTGAATCGGCGCAAGCGACGGACAGTGCGATCGAACTGCGCGTGCGTGCGCTGAGCTTACCAGGACCTTTGGATGAGGACACCGCCGACGTCGCATCGCTTTTCGACGAGCTTTCCCGAACCCTAACCTCCGCGCGCACAGTAGCCTCTGAAGTTGCGGCGACCTCGTCGGCTCGCGAAGCCTTGCAACGGGACTACGACGCGATCAAGTCTCGTGTCGAGGTGGCCGGTGCACAGGTGAGTCTCGGTCAGTTGCTCCGCAACCAACGCCTTCGCCTGGCGGATGAGCGTGAGCTACAGCGGCAGCTGGCTGACATTCGTGGCCGCAGTGCGGAGGCCGGACTTAGGAGCCTCGAGCTTGTGGATCTCTCGCGGCAGCAGTCTGTCTGGACGGAGTTGCTCGAGCGGCACATCGCCGCCATCGACGCCGAGCGTCAGGTCGCGGCGCGCGCTGAACAAAAAGCTGCGGAAGGGGCCGAGCAACCCTCGCCTGAGCCGACCACGTCGGCGAGCGCCGAGGGCTACTCCCAAGGCATCGAGGAGCTGCGCGCCTTCGCCGAGTCCCTCACCGAGACGAGAGAGGGCGTACTGGATCGACTGACCGACACCTATACACAGTACGTCACGCTGCTCGCGGATCGGGCCTTCGAGCAGCGTTCGATGCTTACCCTCGTGCGCGAGTATCAGGCGTACCTGGATGATCGCCTGCTATGGGTGCCGAGTGCGGAACCGATCAACCTCGCGAGCCTGCAGCGCGTCAGGGAGTCAGCGGCATGGCTGCTCTCAGGTCCTCACTGGGTGGCAGCGCTCGAGACCTTCGTTTTCGAAGTGATGCAGAACGCGGAGTGGTACACCATCGCTGTACTGCTTACGCTGCTGGCCGTACGTCTTCGTCCCGTCCTTCGCCAAGCGATTCAACGTATTGGCGTGCGCACGCGCAAGGTGCGCACAGACGGTTTCATTCTGACGCTCCAGGCGATGCTGCTCACGGCTTTGCTGTCCTTGCTATTGCCGAGCCTACTGATCGCGCTCGGCATTCGAGGTCAGGCGCTTCCCCTGCCGGAGCAAGTGAGGGCGCTGATGAGCGTACTGGTCTTCGGTGGTGGCACGATTGCCCTCGGCGGTTTTATCCGCCATTTGTGTATGCCCCAAGGTGTCGCCCGGCTCCACTTTCAATGGTCAGAGAGTCGCATCCGCTTGCTGCCTCGTGTCTTCCTCTTCGTGCAGACGGTTTGGCTACCCGTCTTTGCCCTGGCCCGGGTTGCCGGCCTGCAGGCCAATCAAGAGGTCCAAAGCAGCATTGGCAGGTTAGCCTTCGTGCTGGTCTGCCTCGTCCTAGCCTACCTGGTGTCGACCCTGCTCCACCCGCAGCGCGGTCTGCCCGCGAAGACCCTCGAGGAGCAGCCCCAGGGATGGGCCGCCCGCCTTGTGCGCCTGTGGTACCCCGCTGCGGTCGGTCTCGCGCCAGCACTCGCCATGGTGTCCCTGCTGGGTTATGAGTACGCCGCCACCTTGCTCTTGCGTTGCGTAGTAGAGACGGTACTGCTGCTGCTGGGTGCCATGATCCTTTTCGATCTACTGGAGCGGTGGATCCGTGTCACCCGCCGTCGCTTCCGCTACCAGCAGCTCATCGAACGTCGCAGCGCCAGCGCTGAGGTCCCAGCAGCTGCCGACGGTCTTCCCTACTCCGCGGAGCGTGATGGCGCGTTCCAGGATCTCGATGTGATCGACATTGATGTTTTCGACGACCAAACCCGGCGCTTGATGCGGATCCTGGTCATCACGCTCACCATCTTCGGCGCTTGGTTCATCTGGTCTAAGGCGCTGCCGGTGCTTGGGCTTCTCGACCAAGTGGCTCTTTGGGGCGATGGCGCCCTCACGCTCGAGGACACGGTGGTCGCCATCGTGCTGCTATTCATTGTGCTCCTCGCCACGCGGAACCTACCGAGTCTGCTCGAGTTCGCCGTGCTTCAGAATCTCCCGCTAGACTCCGGCTCCCGCTACGCGATTCGCACCGTAAGCCAGTACCTGGTGGTAGGGTTAGGTATCCTCAGCGTCACCGCCCAACTCGGCCTTGAATGGAGCAAGGTGCAGTGGCTGGTGGCGGCGCTGAGCGTAGGCCTTGGCTTTGGGCTGCAGGAGATATTCGCCAACTTCGTCTCTGGCCTTATCATCCTTCTCGAACGGCCCGTGCGCGTTGGCGATACGGTAACCGTCGGCGGCATCTCGGGAACCGTTACGCGAATTCGAATCCGCGCCACGACCATAACCGACTGGGACAACAAAGAAGTCATCGTACCCAACAAGACCTTCATCACCAGTCAACTGACCAACTGGACACTCTCCAACGAAGTCACGCGGGTAGTCGTTCCTGTGGGGATAGCCTACGGCTCCGATACGGAGCTTGCGATTCGCACCATGATGGACACGGCCCGCAGCAACCCTCTCGTTTTGGCGGAGCCACCTCCGCGGGTTCTCTTTACGAAACTCGGGGAGAGCTCGTTAGACTTTGAGCTGTTCATCTACTGCCGAGCACTTAGTGATCGACTCGCCGCTCGCCATCAGCTGCTGCTCGATCTCGAGGAAGCACTGGATCGCGTCGAGATCAGTATTCCGTTTCCACAACGAGACCTTCATCTGCACTATCCGGCAGATACCGAAAGTACTCCGAGAGGTCGGGAGGACGCGGACCGAGCCGATTCGGCCAGCTGCTAGAGCATGACGCCGAGCGCCTGCAGCCGGCTGCGATTGCGTTCGGCTGCGTCTTCGTAAGCGGCGCACATAGTCTGCGCCAATTCCTTTAGGGCCGCGGTCATCGGAGAGGCTGGTCGCCACACGAGGGCCAAGGTGCGGTACGGCGGCGGTACGGCGATTGGGCGGATGCTAAGGCGCCCGCGCGTTACCTCAGTGGGGATGGCTAGCGCCGGCAGTAGCGTTATCCCTGCACCGCTGGCGACCATCTGCACCAGGGTCGATAGGCTTGTGGCGCGGAATCCCAGCTCTTCAACCCCCGCATGCTGACAAAGCTGTAGGGTTTGGTACCGCAGGCAGTGACCGTCATCGAGGAGTAGCACCTGCTCCTCATCGAGGGCATCAAGGCTCACCGGCGCCTGCGTTGCCGCGAGTGCGTGTTCCTCGGGGGTGGCCACGTAGAAGTGATCCCGGGCCACCTCAGCGTGTTCGAGCACGCCGATGTCCGCCTCCAGGGCCAGGAGGGCAGCATCGAGCTCGCCGCGGGCGAGGCGCTCGACCAAGGTGGGGGTTTTATCCTCAATCCAACGAATCGTCAACTGAGGGTGCGTTTCGGTGATCTTCGGCGCAGTATCCGGCAGCATGTACGGCGATACGGTCGGAATCACGCCGATCCGTAAGGTTCCCGCTAGCGGATCGCCAAGGCGTTGAGCGGCCTCGAGGAGATCGTCCGCCTCGAGCAACACGCGGCGAGCGCGCCGAATCAACTCTTCCCCGGCCGTCGTCGGTAGGACCTGACGGCGACTGCGTTCGAAAACCCGAACGCCCAAGGCCTCTTCAAGCTGTGCAAGCTGGGCACTTAATGACGGTTGCGATACGTGGCAAAGCTCAGCTGCGCGCCGAAAGTTGCGCATCTCATCGACTGCAACCACGTATTGGAGTTGTCGCAAACTGAGTGCGTGCGGTGACAGCTTCACGAGACTTCCCGCGCTGAATTTCGCGGCATCACTCGCCCCTCACCTGTCCTCATTCATCATGGGAGAGCGCATTCAGATAGGCGCGGAAGTCTTCGCCGAGCGTGGGGTGGTTAAGGCCGTACTCGACGGACGCCTTGAGATATCCGAGCTTGCTACCGCAATCGTAGCGGGTACCCTCGAACTCGTAGGCGAAGACGTGTTGCTCCTCCAATAGCGCACCGATCGCATCGGTAAGCTGGATCTCACCACCGGTTCCCTGGTTGGTGCGCCCAATCAGCTCAAAGATGCGAGGCGTGAGGATATAACGTCCGACGACCGCCAAATTCGACGGCGCCTCTTCAGGCTTCGGCTTCTCGACGATCGCTTGCACCTTGCCGACGCGCTCACCAGCCGGTTCGACCTCCACCACACCGTACTTCTCAGTCTGATCGCGCGGAACCGTCTGGACGCCGAGAACGCTGCCTCCCCGCTGCCCGAACACCTCGCCCATCTGGCTTAGGCAGGGCACCTCGCCGTTGATGAGGTCATCGGCCAAGTGGACGGCAAAGGGCTCGTCGCCAACGACGGGACGGGCGCAAAGCACGGCGTGCCCGAGTCCCAGCGGCTCGCTCTGGCGAATGTAGATGCAAGTGACGTCCTTCGGCACGATCGCCCGCACCGATTCGAGCAGCGACAGCTTGCCCGACTCTTCTAGTGAGCGCTCGAGCTCTGCATTCGAATCGAAGTGATCCTCGATCGCACGCTTCGCTGCGCCGGTGACGAACACGAGCTTCTCGACGCCTGCCGCTAGCGCCTCTTCCACCGCGTACTGGATAAGCGGCTTGTCGACGATGGGCAGCATCTCTTTCGGGCTGGCCTTGGTGGCTGGCAGAAACCGGGTTCCTCGGCCCGCTACGGGGAAAACTGCCGTTTTGACTTGCTTGAGCACAGGAGTTCCATTGTTTTGATAGCCTGCGCAAATGGTAGCACATCGCCAAGGGGGCTGAGATCAGCGATGGCGATCTCTTGCGGCTACCGCTCCCCTGCGGTCTTGCTTAGCCGGCCGGTGATCCCGCGCCACCGGCCGGATAGTACCTAATACAGTTAATTGCTTAGGAAGCCGCGTGGAGCTGGATCTGATTGCGGCGCCTCAGAGAGCACCAACCGCGGACGATTGCGCTGCAGGAGGCGCTCGCCTATGCCCTGCACCAGGACCAGATCTTCGATGCGTTGGAACGGTCCGTTGGCTTCCCGGTAGGCGACGATACGTGCTGCTGTGGTCTCGCCCACCCCGGACAGGTGCTCCGCAAGTATCTGTGCTGATGCTTCATTGATGTTCACCACCGCTTGCTCACTGGCGAGGACACCGGTAGCCATAGCGATGCTCGAACACCCCATCAGCAGCGCTGCACGTGCCCACGCCCACTGGCGATTGACTTGGTTTCGCATGATGACACTCCATTGGTGTAAAGGGACATGATCATGCTATCGACTGACTCGCATCCGGGTGGTGCGTGTATCTGGGCGATCGTGCCAGTAAGGCGTTCGAGCTACTGTGGGAAGCTCAATCGAGGCCGGGAAGGCGCTTAGCTTCCTGCAGCTCCGTGCGCGCGTGGCGCAAACGACGCTTGAGGAGAAACTGATCGGCTTTTGCACGCGCCAAAACTACGGCGGCGCTGAGCCACCCTAGTGCCCAGCCTAGGGCGACGGCCACCGCAAAGGCTAGCGAGGTGGACACGGTGACCTCGGCGAAGGCGATATCTAAGGTGATGGTGCCGGGGTTGAGGTAGGCGAATACGGCGGACGCCGCGGCTGCGGCGAGCAGCACCAGGGTAAGGTAGATGGTGCGAATCATCGGTCGGTGCGTGAGGCAACGCCGCTAGAAAAACGCTCAGGGACGCTAGGAGTGAATCTCGTTGTGGCGTCCATCGTTAACACGCTCACGCAGGTCTTTCCCCGGCTTGAAGTGCGGAACATGCTTGCCGGCCAGCGCTACGGCCTCGCCGGTCTTGGGGTTGCGCCCGGTACGCGCCGGTCGATAGTGCAGCGAGAAACTGCCGAAGCCTCGGATCTCAATTCGTTCCCCGTTCGCGAGCGCATCGCTCATCAGCTCGAGCAGGTGCTTCACTGCCAGCTCGACGTCTCGCGCTGGCAGATGCTTCTGCTTACGGGCGATCACTTCGATGAGTTCGGACTTCGTCATTCCCTATTTCTCGCTGCGCACTGCGGGGCACAGATCCGCCGATCCATGGATCCGTGCGAATGGCGGCGCGCATCCTTGGATGCGCACCGCCCCACACTACCTAATTTTCGTCTTCGTCGTCCTGCATCTGGTCGCGCAGCAGATCGCCAAGGCTGGTGCCCGTCGTGGAGGACGTCTCGGCGGCGTAGCTCTGCACCGCCTCCGTCTCCTCGTGCATCTCCTTGGCTTTGATCGACAGCGTAACCATGCGACTGCGGCGCTCGACGCCGGTGAACTTCGCTTCCACTTCCTCACCGACCTTCAGCACCGTGCGTGCGTCTTCGATGCGGTCGCGAGAGAGTTCCGAGGCGCGAAGCTGACCCTTGATGCCGTTGGTGAGGTCGATGATCGCGCCCTTCGCGTCAACTTCCTCAACGATTCCCTTGACGATGCTACCGCGGGGGAACTCGGCGATGTAAGAGGCAAAGGGATCGCGGTCCAGCTGCTTCACGCCGAGGGAGATCCGCTCGCGCTCCGAATCGATGGCGAGCACAACGGCCTCAACCTCTTCAGCTTTCTTGTAGTTGCGAACAGCTTCCTCGCCGCCGACGTCCCAAGATAGGTCGGACAGGTGGACCAGACCGTCGATACCGCCGGGCAGGCCAACGAAGATTCCGAAGTCGGTGATCGACTTGATCTGACCGATGACCTTGTCACCCTTCTGGTAGTTATCAGCGAACTCAGCCCAGGGGTTCTGCTTGCACTGCTTGATGCCGAGGGAGATGCGACGACGCTCCTCGTCGATGTCGAGGACCATCACTTCCACGTCGTCGCCGACGTTGACCACCTTGGCGGGGTTGACGTTCTTGTTGGTCCAGTCCATCTCGGACACGTGGACCAGGCCCTCGACGCCCTCTTCGATCTCCACAAAGCAACCGTAGTCGGCGATGTTGGTGACCTTGCCGAACAGGCGAGTGTTGGGTGGGTAGCGACGCTCGATGGACTCCCAGGGATCCGCACCGAGCTGCTTGATACCGAGAGAGACGCGCTGGCGCTCGCGATCGAACTTGAGCACCTTGACGGTGATCTCATCACCGACCTGGACCACATCCGAGGGCTGCTTGACGCGCTTCCACGCCATGTCCGTGATGTGCAGCAGTCCGTCGATGCCGCCGAGGTCGACGAAGGCGCCGTAGTCGGTGAGGTTCTTGACGATGCCCTTGAGCGTGAGGCCTTCCTGCAGGCTCTCGAGCAACTGCTCGCGCTCGGCGCTGTACTCTTCTTCCACGACGGCACGACGGGAGACCACCACGTTGTTGCGGCGGGCGTCGAGCTTGATCACCTTGAACTCGAGGACCTTGCCTTCGAGGTAGCTGGGATCGCGCACCGGGCGCACATCGACCAGCGAGCCGGGCAGGAACGCCCGCACGTTCTCGATCTCGACCGTGAAGCCACCCTTCACCCGGCCATTGATGATGCCCTGCACGATCTCGTTCTTCTCGAAGGATTCTTCGAGCTGACGCCAGGTGCGGGCACGCTTGGCCTTCTCGCGCGACAGGCGCGTCTCGCCGAAGCCGTCTTCCACGGTGTCCAACGCCACTTCGACGACGTCGCCGATGGCGACCTCGAGCTCACCGCGCTCGTTGTGGAACTGACTGGCGGGGATGACCGCCTCTGATTTCAGTCCCGCGTTGACAACAACCATATCCGGGCTGATGTCCACGACGGTGGCTTCTAGGATGGTGCCAGGCTTGATCCGTTGGCTGGCAAGGCTTTCTTCAAAGAGCTCTGCGAAACTTTCAGTCATCATCTAGTGTTAAGCCAAACGGGAACTAGTGCTCCCGCGTCCTCGGGTTGTGGGCAAGCGCCGGCAGATACTGCGCAGTCGCGGACCCGTTGCTGAAATACGTGCGCCGCTGCGCCAACTGGGCAGCGGCGTACGCGATGAAGTCGTACTGGATCGCTCAGTTCGAGGCGAGCGCGGACGGCAACAGCATGAGCACCTGACGCCAGACGGTCTCGGCACTCATCAACGTCGTGTCGATCTGGACCGCGTCTTCAGCGGGGATCAGAGGCGCCACCGAGCGCTCCCGATCGCGCTTATCCCGCGCCCTGATCGCCTCGAAAAGGGCGTGGATAGTAGCACTCACCCCTTTTTCTATCAACTGCTTATGCCGTCTTTCGGCCCGGACCCGGGCCGACGCAGTGAGGAATAACTTTAGCGTTGAATCGGGGAACACCACCGTGCCCATGTCTCGCCCGTCCGCCACCAGGCCCGGGCTGCGGCGAAATCCCTGCTGCAACGCAAACAGCGCGTCTCGAACGATCGGATAAGCGGCGACCCGAGAGGCTGCGGTTCCTGCCGCTTCTGCGCGAATGGCATCCCCTACGGGCTCCCCATCCAAATGGGCGACCGGGGTGCCCTCGGCGCCTCGGAGAAATGTCAGTGGCAGCCTGCTCGCAAGCTCCGCGAGGGCGTTCGGATCGTCTAGGGAAACCCCATGCTGCAGCGCAGCGTAGCCTAAGGTCCGGTAGATTGCGCCGCTATCGAGAAGGTGCCAGCCAAGGTGCGATGCCAAACGCCCTGCCAACGTGCCCTTACCCACCCCACTAGGTCCATCGATGGCGATAACGTGAGGGGCTCGCTCGTGTTCAGTTGGCGATGACACTCGCTGGTTTCTCACGCGTCCACACGGTGAACTCGCCAACCACACGCCTGGGCCAGGTCAAGGAAACCTGGGAAGGACGTCGCCACGTTGGCCGTCTCTCTGATGAGCACTGGATCGGCGGCCCGCTGGCCCGCGACGGCGAACGCCATAGCAATCCGATGGTCGCCGAAACTGTCGATTTCTCCACCCTCTAGCCTCGATCTTCCGCGGATTCGCATGCCATCACGGAGCACTTCCAGATCCACTCCCAGTCGCCGGAGACCGTCCGCCATCGCGCCCAGGCGGTCGCTCTCCTTTACCCGCAGCTCGGCCGCTCCTGTGATGAGCGTCTCGCCCTCCGCCAGCGCGGCAGCAACGAACAGCACCGGTAGCTCGTCGATCGCCAAGGGCACCAGATGCTCCGGTATGCGCGCGCCCTGGAGGCGTGCGCTGCGCACACGAAGGTCAGCCACGGGTTCGCCGCCTACGGTTCGCTCATTCTCCTGGGTGATATCGGCACCCAGCAGCCTTAAGACATCAACAACCCCCGTACGCGTCGGGTTCACACCGACCGCTTCGAGCAGCAGCTCGCTGCCTGGGCAGACGCTTGCACCCACTAGGAAGAATGCGGCTGATGATATGTCTCCAGGGACCGTAATCGACTGTCCTTGCAGTGACTTACGCTCGAGACCCTGGATCGTAGCGATGCCGCCTGTGCTGCGCACAACTGCGCCGAAGGCGCGCAGCATTCGCTCAGTGTGATCGCGGGTCGTGGCAGGTTCAGTAACGCTCGTCTCGCCTGTTGCCCGCAGACCTGCGATCAGGATGGCCGATTTAACTTGGGCGCTCGCCATCGGCATCTGGTAGTGAATCGGCCGGAGAGCGCCCTTCGCGAGGGGGCGAATAACCACTGGCGGACAACCGTTCGTAGTCTGGATGTCAGCGCCCATCAGGCGAAGCGGGGCTGCCACGCGTTCCATGGGGCGCCGGGTCAGGGAGCGGTCGCCCACCAGCACCGATTCAAACGTGCGTCCGGCGAGTAAGCCGGCCATAAGACGCATCCCGGTGCCCGAGTTTCCGAGGTCCAGGGGCTCACGGGCGCCGCTCAGAGCCCCATCACCCCGCCCCTGCACGACGAGTAGTTGCCCCTCGTCCTGCACCTGGATGATGGCCCCGAGCTGGCGCAAGACGGCCTCCGTGGCTAGGCAGTCCTCACCGCGAAGGGGGCGTTGGATACGGGTCTCACCCTCGGCCACGGCGCCGAACATCAGCGCTCGGTGAGTGATGGACTTGTCACCGGGAACGCGCAAAGCGCCCCGGAGACATCCGCCAGGTTCACTGACGAAGGCGGGACCGGCAGCGCTGCCAGCGGCTTCGGTCACGGGAGATCTACTCGTACGGCGGCGAGTCACCGTCGCCCGCGGCCGCCTCGCCACCCCCCTCGGGCGTTGCGCCCGCCTCGCCTTCCTCGTCGACGCCGTCCTCCTCGTCCTCGCCCTCCAGCGACGCGACGCGCTCGATCCCCGTTAGGGAATCGCCGTCGTCCAGGCGGATGAGGCGCACGCCTTGGGTGTTGCGACCGGTGATCGAGACCTCCCCCACGGAGGTGCGCACGAGCGTACCTGCTTGGCTGATGAGCATCATCTCGTCCTCGTCGAGCACGGGAACCGCACCCACCAGCTTGCCGTTGCGCTCGCTAGTGGCGATCGCGATCACGCCCTGGCCGCCGCGGCCCTGCAAGCTGTACTCGCTCGCCGGGGTACGCTTGCCGTAGCCGTTCTCCGTCGCGGTCAGCAGCATCGTCGTATCGCCGGCCTCCGGCTCCAAACTGATAAGGGCGATTACTTGATGAGTGTCATCGCCTTCTCCTTCCGGAAGGCGAATGCCGCGCACGCCTGTGGCGGTGCGGCCCATAGGGCGCACGTCGTCCTCGTCGAAGCGAATGGCCTTGCCATGGCTGCCGAACAGCATGATGTGGGCACCACCATCGGTGAGCGTCACGTCCACCAGTCGGTCGTCATCGCGCAAATCGACGGCGATGATGCCGCTGGTGCGAGGCCGCGAGAACGCGGTCAGCGGAGTCTTTTTCACCGTGCCTGCGCTAGTGGCCATGAATACGTAGTAGCCGTCCTCGAAGTTGCGGATCGGAAGCACCGCATTGATCCGCTCGTCTTGCTCCAGCGGCAGCAGGTTTACCATGGGGCGGCCGCGCGAGCCGCGCGAAGCCACGGGGAGCTGATACACCTTTAACCAGTAGACCTTTCCAGTGCTCGAGAAGCACAACAGCGTATCGTGCGTGTTGGCGACGAATAGTTTGTCGATGAAGTCCGCATCGCGCACGGAAGTCGCCGACTTGCCCCGGCCCCCGCGACGCTGAGCGCGGTAGTCGGTGACCGGTTGCGACTTCGCATAGCCGCCGTGGGACAGGGTCACTACCATGTCCTCTTCCTGGATCAGGTCCTCATCGGTGAGGTCCAGATGGTCGTGACTTATCTGCGTTCTACGCTCGTCGGCGTACTTCTCACGGGTTTCCTGCAGCTCCTCGCGAATCACCTGCTCCAGGCGCTCGGGACGCTCCAGAATGTCGAGTAAATCGCGGATCTTATCGATGATCTCGCCGAACTCCTCGATGATCTTGTCCTGCTCCAAGGCCGTGAGGCGCTGCAGCTGCAGGTCGAGAATGGCCTTCGCCTGAACGGGGGTGAGGCGGTAGCCGTCATCGATGAGGCCGAAGCCCTCCTCCAGGTCGTTTGGGCGCGTGGCCTGATCGCCGGCACGTTCGAGCATGGCCACCACACTCCCGGGCGCCCAGACCTGTCCGAGCAGGCCCTCGCGGGCCGCGGCGGGCGAAGCGGACTGCTTGATCAACTCGATCATGGCGTCGATGTTAGCAAGCGCCACGGCGAGCCCCTCGAGCACGTGGGCGCGGGCGCGGGCCTTGCCGAGCTCGTATATGACGCGCCGAGTGACTACCTCCCGGCGATGACGCAGGAACGCTTCCAGCAGCTGCTTCAGGTCAAGCAGGCGGGGTTGTCCGTCGATCAGCACTACCGTATTGATACCGAACACGCTCTGCATCGGCGTCTGCTTAAACAGGTTGTTCAGCACAACATCCGCCACTTCGCCGCGGCGCAGCTCGATTACCATGCGCATGCCGTCCTTATCGGACTCATCGCGAAGGCCGCTGATCCCTTCCAGCTTCTTTTCGCGCACCAGATCGGCGATGCGCTCCAAAAGCCTGGCTTTGTTGACCTGGTAGGGCAGCTCGGTCACGACGATCGCCTCGCGACCGCCATTCTCCTCCACCTGCGATCGGGCGCGCACGTAGATCCGACCGCGGCCCGTGTGGTAGGCCTCGCGAATGCCCCGGGCACCGTTGATGATGCCCGCCGTCGGCAAGTCTGGCCCTGGGATGAACTTCATCAGCTCATCGATCGTGATGTCCGCGTCGTCTAGCAGGGCGATGCAGCCGTCGATCACCTCGCCCAGATTGTGCGGTGGGATATTCGTGGCCATACCCACAGCAATTCCGGCAGAGCCGTTGACCAGCAGATTCGGGAAGCGCGCCGGTAGCACGGAGGGTTCCGACTCCGACTCGTCGTAGTTGGGGACGAAATCGACCGTGTCCTTGTCGAGGTCCGACAGCAATTCATGGGCGAGGCGCGCCATGCGCACCTCGGTGTAACGCATGGCCGCAGGCGGGTCGCCGTCGACGGAGCCGAAGTTGCCCTGCCCGTCGACCAGCACGTAGCGCATCGAGAACGGCTGGGCCAGGCGGACGATCGTGTCGTACACCGCGGAGTCGCCGTGGGGGTGGTACTTACCAACCACGTCGCCCACCACGCGGGCGGACTTCTTGTAGGCCTTGTTCCAGTCGTTATTGAGCTCGTGCATCGCATAGAGCACCCGGCGGTGCACGGGCTTTAGCCCGTCACGCACATCGGGAAGCGCTCGTCCGACGATCACGCTCATGGCGTAATCGAGGTAGGACTGGCGCATCTCGTCTTCGAGATTTACGGGGACGACTTCACGGGCGGGATCAGACATCAAGCAGCTCGCAGGCAGTCCTTGCCGGGCGTGGCGTTCGTTGCCGCATCCGGGGGTGGAAAGCGTTGTTGGAACAAGGAGTAAGCAAACCGCTAGGATACCACAGGTGCGCCCCACACCGGCGCCCAAACCGCTATCCAAAACAGGTCTTGTCGGTGGCTATCCACCGGTAGGGTTCAACACTCCATGGCCCGACCCTTGCCGTCCCCCAGCGGGTCCGGCATCGTGGCCCGCTCGTCCGTTGCCGGAGCGCCGATGGAACCCGTAGACACGCTACTTTTCGCCGATTGGGTTGTGCCCGTCGACGAGACTGTGCACCCGGATGCCATGGCTGGGGGCGCCGTAGCAGTGCGAGGCGGACGCATCGCGGCGGTCTGCCCCGCCGACGAGGCCCGCCAGCGCTATCAGGGTAAGGAAGAGATCAAGCTGGGGGGACACGTGCTGATGCCTGGGCTCGTCAATGCGCACACGCACGCGGCGATGACCCTGTTGCGGGGCATGGCGGACGATCTCCCGCTCATGCGTTGGCTCGAGGATCATATCTGGCCAACCGAGAGGCGCTGGGTCGGACCAGGTTACGTGCGAGCGGGCTCCCAGCTAGCGATCGCCGAGATGCTCCGCTCCGGGACGACCTGCTTCGCAGACATGTATTTCTTCCCCGACGCAACCGCGCAGGTAGCAGCTGAAACCGGCATTCGCGCCTGTATTGGCATGGTCGCCTTCGACTTCCCCACGCCCTGGGCTAGCGACCTCGACGAGTACCTCGCCAAGGGCTTGGCCATGCGCGATGAGTACAAGGGCGACGCGCTGGTGAGCACGATGTTCGCGCCCCATGCTCCCTACACCGTATCCCCGGACTCGATGGCGAGAATCCGCCGCCTTTCCGACCAGCTCGACGTGCCGATCCAAACCCATCTGCACGAAACCACCGACGAGTTGGAGCAATTCACCGCACGCTACGGTTGTCGCCCCATCGAGAAGTTGGCTGAGCTCGACATGATCTCGCCGTTGCTCATGGGGGTGCACATGACCCAGCTGCAGGCGGGCGAGATCGACGCTCTCGCTGAGCGCGGATGCCATGTAGTCCATTGCCCCGAGTCGAACATGAAACTCGCCAGCGGTGCGTGCCCGGTGGCAGCGTTGGTTGCGGCGGGAGTGAACGTCGCTATCGGCACAGACGGAGCCGCCAGCAACAACGACCTGGACATGTTCGCTGAGCTGCGCAGCACCGCTTTCCTCGCCAAGCACGTGGCCGCGGACCCCGCAGTCGTACCGGCCAAGAAGGTTCTCGAAATGGCAACTATCAACGGCGCCCGGGCGCTCGGCCTCGGCGACCAAACGGGCAGTCTCACGCCGGGAAAGTGGGCCGACATCATCAGCATCGACTGGCGCCAGGCCGCCACCCAGCCGATCCACAACCCCGTCTCTCAACTTGCCTACGCCACCGCCGCCGCTCAGGTGGACCACGTCTGGGTGGCGGGCAGGCAGCTGCTGGAAGGCGGCCAACCGACTCGCCTCGATCTCAACGCGGTGCTCGCCAGTGCCGATGATTGGGCGCAGCGGTTGCGGCGCGACCGACAGCCAACGGATGCTCCCCAATGACCCGTACCTCGCCGAACGTGGACGCCGCAGAAATCGGCCACTTTGATGCCTTCGGGGAGGACTGGTGGCGCGATGATGGTGGTTTTCGCACGCTCCATGATATCAATCCCGCGCGACTCGACTTTATCCGCTCCCACGTGCCGGTGGCTGGCCAACGTGGGGTGGACATCGGCTGCGGGGGTGGCATCCTTACGGAAGCGTTAGCTCGGGCTGGTGCTACGATGCTGGGCATAGACATGAGCGAGGCGGCCATCCGGGCAGCGAAGGCTCATGCGACCCTCACCCCTAAGCTCCCCTTGCGCTACGAGCTATCCACCGCCGAGACCCTCGCTGACGAGCACCCGGGTAGCTACGATTTCGTCACCTGCCTAGAGATGCTCGAACACGTACCGCAGCCCGCCGCCGTTGTGCACGCGTGTGCTCGACTGGTACGTCCCCGCGGATACGTGTTCCTCTCCACCATCAACCGAACGGCGAAAGCCTACGCTCTAGCAGTGGTTGGCGCCGAGTACGTGCTTGGCCTGCTGCCGCGCGGAACGCACGACTACGCACGGTTCCTGCGCCCCTCGGAACTGGACGGGGCCGCCCGCGACGCGGGACTCGCTCTCCAGGAACTGCGGGGTATGCACTACGATCCTCTCGTTCGACGCGCCAAGCTCTGTAACGATGTGAGTGTCAACTACCTGGCCGCCTACGTGGCCCCGGCGCTGCAAGAGCCGGTCCCGTGATCTCACGGGCCATCCTCTTCGACCTCGACGGCACGCTCTTAGACAGCGCGCCGGACATGGTCGGGGCCCTGCAACGTCTACTCCAGGAGCACGGGCGTAGCGCCTGCGACGTGGACTTTGCGCGGGCCCATGTCTCTCGTGGTGCCGGCGGTCTCATCAGCGCAGGCTTCCCGGATATTGCGCAGGAAGACGAACGTGAGGCCCTGCGCCAGCGCTTCTTGACGCTCTACGCCGAACGGGTCTGCGAGGGTTCGGCGCTGTTCCACGGATGCGAAGCGCTCCTGCGGCAAATCGAGGCGCATCCGTCGCTCACCTGGGGCATCGTCACCAACAAGCCGACATGGCTAACGGAACCTCTGCTGGAGCGACTGGCATTGCTAGAACGAGCTCCATGCGTGGTGTGCGGCGACACCCTGCCCCAGCGCAAACCCGACCCAGCTCCCCTACGTCACGCGGCCGAACTGCTGAGTGTGCAAGCCACCAACTGCATCTACAGTGGCGACGATCAGCGTGACATCCAGGCAGCCCGAGGGGCGGCCATGCCCGTGGTGGCAGCAGCCTGGGGGTACATTGCGCCTGGCGAGGTCATCGACCAGTGGGGTGCGGACGCGATCTGCGCCACGCCCACGCTGTTCACGCGGTGGCTAGAGCGCCACGGCTGGTTCGATGCAGGTTAGCGCGCAACAACTCTATTTCGCCCTCGCCGGCATGGGCCTAGGTGTTCTGTTGGGCGCGGCCATAGCGGCGTGGCTACGGGGACGACGTATCGCCGATCTGGAGCGGGCCCTCGCCGTGCTCGAGGAGCGTCTGCGCAGCGAAGAAGCATTGATCGACGAGCGCGACGCGGTGATTGCACAAGCAGACGAGCGCCTCACCCATCTGCTAGGAGAGCTAGCGGATAAGTCCCTGCAATCGCGCAGCGATACGTTCCTGAAGCTGGCGCAGGAAAGTGTGGGCCAGCAGCAGACTCGTGCAGGCGCGGAGCTGCGAGTTACCCTGCACAAGCTGGTTGGGCCGATCGCTCAGGCGCTGACTCGTACGGAAGAGCAGGTGGCCAAGATCGAGGCGGAGCGGCAACAGGCTTACGGCAGCATTCGCCAAGAGCTCAAGGCGATGGCGGAGTCGCAGGCAGCTTTGCGTGCAGAGACGCGTCAACTGGTCACCGCCTTGCGCCGCCCCGAGGTGCGCGGTCAGTGGGGTGAGCTCACGCTGCGCCGGCTGGTGGAACTGGCCGGCATGCAGGAACACACGGATTTCGTTGAGCAACCGCACGTGGTGGGGGACGACGGTGCGCTGCGACCGGATATGATCGTGCACCTGCCCGAAGCACGCGACCTTGTCGTGGACGCAAAGACGCCCCTGGATGCCTACTTGGAAGCTACCGAGGCGAGTGACGATGAGGCTCGCCAGCAGGCCCTCGCCCGTCATGCCCGCAACCTGCGCACGCACGTGAGGACCTTGGCGGATCGCAAGTACTGGAGTGCGCTCGAGTCAACGCCGGAGTTCGTCATCCTGTTTGTTCCAGGCGATCAATTCCTGAGCGCAGCGCTCGCGGAGGACGCCGATCTGCTGGATGATGCTATACGCCGTAAGGTGATACTGGCGACACCGAGTAGCCTGATCGCGCTGCTCAAGTCAGTCGCGTACGGCTGGCGCCAACTCTCACTGGCCCGCAACGCGAATCGCATTCGAGAGCTGGCCGAGACGCTGTACAAACGCCTCGGCACCTTCACCAGTCACATGTCAACTCTGGGGCGGCAACTCGAGAACAGCGTGAAGGGCTTCAACAAGGCCGTGGGATCCTTAGAGCGCTCCGTGCTGCCGAGCGCCCGACGTTTCGCCGAGCTTGGGGTGGAGGGTGAAGCGCTGGAGTCGCTGGAGCCCGTCGAGCAGCTGCCTCGTGCCGTCGAGGCTCCCCCTGCTCAGCCGCCCTCTGAGGCGCCGCAGGCGGACTGGGTGGACCGGCCGGAGTCGTTCTCCCCATCTGCACAAAGCACAGCGCAGGGGCCCGGGCCTGCTGATGATGACGAAGGCGCGTGAGTGAGGCGATGAGCGCCGACCCGGAGGTCGCGGACTTCGTCGAGCGCGCCGCGGCCCCTGGCACCACGGCGTATCTGCCGATACTATTCGCCGCGGCCACGCATCGAGAGCACCTGGGCGTGGTCTTCGCTCTTCGCGGTGAAATCGGTCGCTCGCTCGCAGCCGATCTGGCGCCAGAAGTGGCGTCCACCCGCTTGTCGTGGTGGGGCGAAGAGGCTGGCCGCATCGTCGCCGGGCAACCACGCCATCCGCTGTCCCGACACCTCGCGAATGCTGTAGGGATTTCTGCATTGGCGGATGCGCGGACCGTCGGCCTACTCCTCGCTGAGCTGGTCGGTGCGACCCAAGCCTCACTGGCCGAGCCAGTCCCCGCAAACTGGTCAGCGCTGATCCATCGCATGACCCACGATTGGGGTGCGCTGTGTCGTTTGATGACTCGTCTGCTCGCGACCCCTGACCAAGCTGAGGCGCCCTGGGTCGACCCGTGGGCAAATGCGCTCGGTACCGCCTGTGCCATCGACGAGGCCCTCGCCTCGCCGGACACGCCGACACTACCGGCACTGTCGCCCTACCTGGCTTCTGAAGATGATGAGGAAAAGCGCCGGGCGGCATGGCGCACGCACGCGCTCACCGCGCTTGGCACGGCTACGTCTACCCTTCCCGCGTGTGCACGGGCCGAACAACGCCCGTTGTTAGTGTTGGCCAGCCTCGTGCACCGGCGTATAACGCGCGCGCCGACGCCCCCAGGGGATAGGTACCTCGCTCGTTCGCTAGGTGATCTTTGGTGCGCTTGGCGGGGGGCACAGCGCGCGGCGCGAGGGGATCTGCCGTCGCACCTAGCGTGCTCCGCTACGGTAGACTCTCCCCATGAGTGAGCCTAGCCAGATCACGCCGATCCCGATTCCTCTTCGCGATTTCGCCATCCCCGATGGATATCTGCTCGAGCGGCGCATCCTGGTCAGCGGCGCCGGTGACGGCATTGGCCGCGCCGTCGCCCTGGCGGCCGCCCGCGCTGGCGCCGCCGTCATCCTGCTTGGGCGAACGCTAAAGAAACTGGAGGACACGGCGAACGCGATCCTCGATGTTCCGCAGGCGGCGACACCCACCGTTTGCCACTTCGATCTGCTCAAGGCAGGTCTGGACGACTACTGGAATCTCGCCAAGCAGCTGAGTGATGCAGGGGATGGCCTCGACGGATTGGTAAACAACGCGTCCATCCTTGGCGGCAAGACCCCGATCGAGCAATACAGTCCGGCAAAGTGGATGGAGGTGATGCACGTGAATGTGAACGGACAGTTCATGCTCACGCAGACCTGCTTGCCGCTGCTGCGGCGGTCGAAAGACGCCAGCATAGTGTTCGTCAGCAGCAACGTTGGGCGCAAGGGACGCGCCTACTGGGGGGCGTACGCCGCGTCTAAGTTCGCCGTAGAAGGATTGATGCAAACGCTTGCCGATGAACTTGCGGAGAACACCGCGGTTCGGGTCTGCAGCTTGAATCCGGGCCGCACGCGAACAGCCATGCGGCGTGCCGCCTACCCGGCGGAAGACCCCACCACGCTGCCCACGACACAGGACGTAGCGCCCGCGTTCATCTACCTCCTCGGGGCCGCGGACCGCGCTTTGCACGGGAGGGCACTCGACGCTTGAAGCGCCCCCTACTCGCCTCCTGGCCACGTGCGTGGCTCGGTTTCTCAAGGCCGGCGCTCTCGTAGAGCGCTTCTAACGCATCGCCCTGCACCTCTTCCCAGCGACCTCTAGCCAGGCGACGGTTCAGCCCCACTGGGCCGTAGCGTACCCGCGTCAGGCGGCTCACTACGCAGCCGATCGACTCGAACATGCGCCGCACCTCGCGGTTGCGACCTTCGCGCAGGACCACGTGATACCAGTGGTTGGCCCCGCTGGCCCCCGCGGGCACCACCTTATCGAAGCGCGCCGGACCGTCCTCGAGCTCGACCCCCCGCGTAAGCAGCTGCAGCTGCTCCTCAGTGGTCTCGCCCAGGACGCGCACTGCGTACTCACGCTCTACCCGCTGAGAAGGGTGCATCAGCTTGGAGGCCAAGGCGCCGTCGGTAGTGAAGAGCAACAAGCCGCTCGTATTTGCGTCCAGGCGGCCAACGCTCACCCAACGGCCGCGTTCGGCCCTAGGTAGGCGCTGATACACGGTCGGGCGGCCCTCGGGGTCACTTCGCGTGCTCACCTCCCCGGCGGGTTTGTGGTAGGCGATGACGCGTCTCTCCGCGGCCCGGCGAGCAAGTCGCAAGGGCTTGCCGTCGAGGGCGATGCGATCTTGACGGGTGGCTTTCTCGCCAAGTTCAGCTTGGCGCCCATTGACCTTCACGCGCCCTTCAGTAATCCAGCGTTCCACCTCGCGACGCGAGGCGATGCCCGCATCAGCCAGGAGTTTCTGCAGGCGCTCGGGGGGCTCTGCGAGCCTTGGCGGTCGCCTCATTGCGCGGAGTTGCGCTCGTCGTCGTCATCGCTGGCATCGGGCTGAGCTGCCTGCTCTGCGGCAGGCTTGTGATCGTGCTCAACGGCATCGCCTGCTTCGCCAGCGTCAGCCAGGACCTCCGAGTCGGGCTCCGCTTCGTAGGAATCTGACGCTGGCGCTGCTACGTCGTCGCCGTCGCCGTTCCCCGCCGACTCCCTATCTTGGCCAGCGACAGTCGTTACGTCTTGTGCGTTGGACGACGGCTCATGTTCTGCAGGCTCAGTGCCATCGCCATGCGTGTCTGCCGCAAGCGCGTCCTCGATGTCGCTCGCCTCGCCAACCAGGGCCCCGGGACGGATCGGCGTGACCGTAGCCAGGGCAGGTGCCTCGGCTTCACCTTCCGCTCGCGATGCTCCGGCCGCTCCTTCGCTCGGCGTTGCGGCTTCAGCGTTCGCGGCGCCGTCACCGAAATCGAGTTCGACATTGATCTGATCGAGGTCGCGTAGCTCTTCCAGCTCGGGCAGTTCGCTGAGCGAAGACAACCCGAAGTAGTCCAGGAACTCGCGGGTCGTACCGTAGAGGGCGGGACGCCCAGGGACGTCGCGGTGGCCGACGGCTCGAACCCAGCGACGATCCAGCAGCGTGCGCATGATCGTGCTGCTAACGCCGACGCCACGGATATCCTCGATGTCACCGCGCGTCACCGGCTGGCGATACGCGATGATCGAGAGCGTTTCCATAAACGCTCGTGAGTAGCGGGGCGTGCGCTCCTCCCACAGGCGGCTGACCCAGGGACTGTATTCGGTGCGGACCTGCAGGCGGTGACCGCTCGACACCTTCACCAACTCCAACGGCGAGTCCTCGCCGTGGCGCTGCTCGAGAAGCCTGATGGCGGATTCGAGGTCCTGCGCTTGGGGCTGCTCCGCTTCCCCGAACAACCCAACGAAATCCTTCGTCGACAGGGGGCGGCCCGCCGCCATTAGGGCGGCCTCGATGATCTGACTCAGCTTAGCTGTATCCAACCGTGTGCGTTCCTTAGAAGTTGGGGTTACTCGGTACTTGCATCACTCGCCGCGGGCTGCGGGTTATCCGAGCCGGCCGCGCGCACATGGATCGGTGCGAATTCACCTGATTGGACGATCTCGATCAGCGACTCCTTGGCCAACTCGAGTACGGCGAGAAAGCTCGCCACTACCCCCTGCTTTCCCTGGTCCGCGCGCAGGAGGTCACGAAACTCGGTGAACTCCGCCGCGCGCAAGTTATCGAGGATTTCGGTCATACGCTCGCGTACCGACAGAGCTTCCCGACGGATGTGATAGTGCTGATTCAACTCCGCGCGCGACATGACCTCGCCGAAGGCCGCGACCATCTCTTTGAGCGTGACCTCCGGCAGCTTGCGAACCACCGTGCGCTCCACCATGGGCGCTGATACTGGCCAGTTCTCGCGCTCCATCCGAGGCAACTCATCCACCCGCTCTGCGGCGTTCTTGTAGCGCTCGTACTCCTGTAGGCGCCGCACGAGCTCAGCCCTCGGATCCTCGCCCTCATCCTCTTCCTCGCTTACCGGTCTGGGCAGCAGCATGCGGGACTTGATCTCCGCCAGCGTGGCGGCCATCACCAAGTACTCGCCCGCGAGCTCGAGCTGCATGTCTTGCATCAGATCGATGTAGCCCGTGTACTGGCGCGAGATGTCGGCAATCGGGATGTTGAGCACATCCAGGTTTTGCCGCTTGATCAGGTACAGCAGGAAGTCGAGCGGCCCCTCGAATGCTTCGAGGAAGACGGAGAGTGCCTGGGGTGGGATGAACAAGTCCTTCGGTAGCTCGGTGATCGGCTCACCGTCCACGAACGCGAAGGGTAGTTCGGTTTGGGAAGCGCTGGTGCCATCGAGGGATTCACTCGGCTGCGCCTCAGGCTCGAGCCGCTGCTCCGCGCTCGCCTCCGTCGGCTGGGCCTCGGTCGACGCCGCAGCGTGTTGCTGATCTGTGTTCGATTGCTCGCTCATTCTCGGCTCCCGCAGGCGCGCTGCGGAGCCCTGGACCGTCTAGGTCAGGCTCATCGCATGTCGCACGCTGCGCATGGTGTCCTTGGCGATCTCGCGGGCGCGTTCGCTGCCTTCCACGATAATGCTGCCGACCACTTCCGGGCGGCTTGCCAGCTCCGAGGCACGCGAAGCAATGGGACTGATCTGCGCGACCACGGCCTCTGCGGCGCGGGCCTTGCAGTCGGTGCAGCCGATAGTTGCACCGCGGCAACCCTCGGAGACCCATTTCTGGCTGGCATCGTCGCCAAACCGCAAATGATACCGCCAGACCGGGCACTTTTCAGGGTTTCCAGGGTCTTTGCGACGTACTCGGGCAGGATCAGTGGGCATCTTACGGAGCTTCCTTTGCACGACTTCGGGCTCGTCCCGTAGCTCGATGGTGTTTTCGTACTCGCGCGCCATCGGCCGGCCGTCGGTGCCAGGCAAGCGAAGACTGCCCACCACCACCGCTTCGGGCTCACTCAGGAGCGAGCGACCGCCGCCTTCCAGGTAGGCGATCAACCGATCCCGGTCGCCCAAGGTTAGGTGCTGACTGTTGCTCACCAGCGCCAACCCGGCCTTAAGCGCCGTTTCGTCGCCTCTTTCCTGGAAATCGCGTCGGTGCTGTTCCAGCTGTTGGCTAGCGCGTTTGCCAAGCGACTTCAGAGCTCTCATGTTGTGCTTCTGGGCGTCCTCTTCTCGGCCAAACAGATGGTTGAAGCGCCCGGCAACGTCGCGACAGAATTCGACGTGCGCCGCTTGCTCCTCCATGACGCAAACGTGCGTTGGCTGGTAGAGCAAAATGTCCGCGCACTGAAGAAGCGGGTAAGTCAGCTGTCCGACGGTGCCACCGTCTGCCGCTGCGGCGTCCAACGACGACGCTTGCACCGAGAGCCCGGGCGCTGCTGGCTCTCCGCCGCGAGCCACCACCAGGCGCTCCAGCCATCCAGTTGGCGTACACATACCGAGGAGCACGTTCAGTTCAGCGCACTCGGGCACGCGCGATTGCAGGAAAACGGTGGCGAGTCGGGGATCGATGCCTACTGCCAACCAATCGATCAGTGTGTCCTTGATTCGTTGGCGGAACTCGCGTGTGTGTGCATAGCTCGCCGCGAGCGCGTGCCAGTCTGCCAGGAACAGCAGGCACTCCTGCTCCTGCTGGAGCTGTACCCAACTGTTTAGGATACCGATGTAGTCCGCTAGGTTCAGTCGACCTGCCGGGCGCATACCCGAGACGAGGCGTCTACCGTCATCGGTGGCCACTCAGGCCACGCTCCCGCGGAGGTTCACAAAGGTCAGATTGTGCCTGCGACCGGGGCCTTGCCCGAGCGCAGGATGCTGGGAGGATCCTCAGAGAGATCGACGACTGTGCTGGGCGCGAAACCGCAGGCACCGCCGTCAACTACGATATCGATGCGCTTAGCGAGGCGATCGGCGATGTCTTCGGGGTCGCTCAAGGGCGTGTCGTCCGCTGGCAGTTGCAAGGTGGTACTCATCAGAGGTTCGCCGAGCAATCGCAACAGCTCTAACGCCACCGTGTGCTGCGGCACGCGCAGGCCGATCGTGCGGCGCTTGCCCTCCGCCAGTCGCTTGGGCACCTCACGACTTGCAGGAAGCACAAAGGTGTAGGCGCCGGGCGTGTGCGCCTTGATGAATCGATAGGCCGAGTTATCCACGCGCGCGTAGGTGGCGATCTCCGAAAGATCACGACAGACCAGGGTGAAGAAGTGCTCATCGGGGTTGCCGCGCAGCTTGCGGATACGATCCATGGCGTCGCGGCTGCCCATTAAGCACGCCAGCGCATAGCAAGAGTCGGTTGGATAGGCGATGACACCGCCGCCTCGTAGGGCCTCCACCGCATGGCGCAGCAGGCGCTCCTGGGGGTTCTCGGGGTGTACCTTCAGATGCTGTGTCATGAGTGCGTTCCTTGCCTTTCGCGCCCGACTACCAGGCAGCCGCCATGCTCTTTGATACCATCCAGGGCCGGAAACGCAACCCAACGCCACAGCGGCACGCCTATAGGTCTCCCCCAAGGCGCCCTAACCCACTCACTTATCGACAGTTTCAAGAATATAGAATGCTGAAGACGCTCATCGATTTCCTGCCCATCGTGGTCTTCTTTCTGGGCTATGTACTGCCCGGGGGCGATATCTACCGGGCTACGCTTGCGCTGATGATTGCGATGCCCGTGCAACTGCTAGTGGGCTACGCGATGACCCGCTCCTTGAGTCGCATGCACTTGATCAGCACGGCGCTCGTATTGGTGCTCGGAACGGCCACTCTGGTGCTCAAGAACGACCTCTTCATCAAATGGAAGCCCACGGTGATCGATTGGCTGTTCGCGGCCGTGTTCTTGGGCAGCCAGCTGTTCACGGGCAAGTCCCTGATTGAGAGAGCTGCGGGTGATGCAATCGAGCTGCCGGACGCGGTCTGGCGCAAGCTCAACATGGCTTGGGTGGTCTTTTTCGTCCTGCTTGGCGCCCTGAATCTACTGGTGGTCTACAGCTTTTCTGAGTCGACCTGGGTGAATTTCAAGTTGTTTGGCACGCTTGGACTCACCCTGGTGTTCATGTTGCTTCAGGGCCTCTGGTTGCAGCGCCACTTGCCCCAGGAAGCTGAGGAGGAGAGTTGATGTATTACGCCATCATGGGGTCTGATCGCGAGGGTAGTCTGGAGGCTCGCAAAGCCAGTCGTCCGGAGCATCTGGCCCGCCTGCAGGCACTTCTGAATGAGGGGCGCCTATTGGTGGCAGGTCCACATCCAGCGATCGATGCGGAAGATCCTGGAGACTCCGGGTTTACCGGCAGCCTGATCGTTGCCTCATTCGAATCCTTGGGCGATGCCCGCGCCTGGGCGAACGAGGATCCCTACCTCGCGGCTGGGGTGTATCGCGACGTGGTGGTCAAACCCTTCCGCAAGGTCCTGCCGTGACTGGCGACACCTCCCAAGATACTCGCCCTGCCCGCTTGCGGGAGGCACTTGGCGCTTTGGCGCCGGTCGCCTTGGATGTCATCGACGACTCCCATCGACACCGAAACCATCCGGGTGCCGCGGACGGTCGCGGCCACTTCCGCGTGCGAATTGTCTCCGAGCAATTCGAGGGCCTGAACCGAATCAAGCGCCACCAGCTTGTGTTCTCGCTCGTCGATGAGCTGATGAAAACGGATATCCACGCCCTGCAGATCGACGCTAAGACGCCAAGCGAGGTCGAATAGCTGCCCGGGCCCCGGGTGTATTTCTTGTCGAAATAACGTGAAACGGGTCACAGACTTCCGAAGGCTGAGGAGTAATCTCAGTCGTGAGCTGCCGATGTCTACCCCCTAAGGCAGTTCTTTTTACCTCAGAATCCCCCAAACGATGAGGCATTACGGTCGGCACGGAAGCCGGCCTCTTTTTGGTCTGATCAAGTTATTATGTAAAACTCTGGCGCATTGCAATAGCTGATCATGAACAAGTCAATGCGAGCCTGCTGGCGTTTCCCTCCCCGCAAAACCGACGTCGTCGCACGGCATAAAGCGATCCAATAACTCTGCTAACCCCCTGCACTCGTGGGGAATTCCTGTCCCCAAGGCGCTTGTCGCCCCAGCTCCGGATACTAAAGGCCTAAGGGCAACCACCTCCATGGTCTGTCCTGTAGACCCCGAACCAATAGCGGCTCGGGCCTTTACACATCCAACCATGGGATATATTTCCCACCATGAATGAAAAAACTACCTCTACCGGTCCGGAGTCAGCCATCTCCGATGACGAGTCCAAACGTCTTCGTACGCGACTTCTTGCTGCTTTCCGGCATCTCATGCGACCGCTTGTACGCATGTTGATCTCCAACGGAGTCGCCTACGGCGAGTTCGCGGAGGTCGCTAAGAGCGTCTACGTCGAAGTGGCATACAACGACTTCTCGCAAGAGGGGCGAAAGCGGAGCGGTTCGCGCGTCGCGATACTCACCGGCCTTACGCGCAAGGAGGTTAAGCGGCACCTTGACGCAGCTAAGGGCAAGGCCGTCGACGTCATTCCCACCACAAGCCTGAACCGAGCTACCCGGGTGCTGCAGGGTTGGTTCGGCGATACCGACTATGTGGGGCCCTATGGCATACCGCTCGACCTCCCGCTTGAGGGGGAGGGGCCATGCTTCGCGGAGCTAGTCCGCCGCTACAGCGGAGACATGCCTGCTCGAGCAATGCTCGAGGAGCTGAAGGGAGTGAACGCTGTTGTTGAGCTGCCCGATGGACTTTATCGGGCAGTCAGCCGGTCATTCAAGATGACTACGTTGGCCCCGGACAGCGCGCGTTACTTCGGGGGTGCGATACATGATCTGGCTTCTACCATCTCTCACAACCTTGACCCTCGCCGCACAGACGAATCGCGATTTGAGCGCGCGATGCTTCGCGAGGAGTTCCCGATCGTCCTAACTAATGACTTTCGTGACTTCCTTGAGATAGAGGGTCAACGGTTCTTGGAGAAACTCGAGGACTGGGCGGACAGAGAGGAACTGAATCCCAGGGAAGATGAGGGCGAAGCCAAGCCGCAGAACATTCGGCTTGGCGTCGGTGTGTATCTGTTTCAGGACGACGGTACAAAAGAGGAGTCTGACTAAATGAGCGTTTCATGCAAGCTGCGTACTGCGGCGGCACCTGCCCTAGCAGCAGTAACGGCTGTTTTTCTCTGTACTGACGCTCTTTCAGCGACTACTACCGAAGATATCTCTAGTTCGTCTCCCAACGCTATCGTGGGCACCGGAGCCCCCTCGTTCAGCGCTAGCCCGCTCGCCATTGTGGGAACTGGTAAGCCACTAGCTTACGGCTCGGCCACCCGAGCTTTCGCGATCGTTGGAACTGGCACACCACGCGCAGGCTTCGATGCCGACCCGAAGCTGCGAGCGATCGTTGGTACAGGATCGCCCCTGAAGTGGGACCCTCCAACTCCAGATCTCGCAGTGATCGTGGGGACAGGTACCTCCAAGGTAGGCGTTGCACCGATCCCAAAGCTTCGCGCCATTGTGGGGACCGGCGCCCCGGCCCCGCGCACGGAGGATGTGACTGATCCAGCCCATTCGCCGTTGGCGATCGTTGGGACAGGGTTCTCGGGTCGGCCCGACGACCACTTCATTCAAGCTATTGTTGGAACAGGGACGCCAAAACACTTAGATAGCGTCAAAGACACTCCGCAACCGAGTGCCATCGTTGGTACGGGGTTCGAGCTAGGGGAAGCTATTGAAGCCGTAATGGGCGATATGGGATGCTCCGTAAGCAACCCTGTAATGCTTGGCCAAATTGAAGAGGTGACCGGCAAATCAGACTTCCGTATGCTGGGACAACACGTTCACACAAGCGTCCCCATAACATTGACTGAGGGGGCCTACATAGCTTTGTCTGGTGTGATCGTTGATTCCGGAGTGGTGTTCGCTGATCAACTGACCAGGTGTAACGCTCAGTACGTGCCAGGCGCTAGCCCGACGCTAGTGACCGGAGTCCTGTCGCGATCCGATAGCGGTTCGGTCAGCGTGGGCGAACTGCTTCTGGACACGACCCAGTTGTTAGCACATCACCCAACTCTAAATCTGCCCACTGGCGATCTGGTATCTTTTATTAGCACTATGCCTGACCCGAGCGGGCCTGCTCTGGTCGAGCGGATCATCGGATATTAGGGCAGCGTGTATTTGATCCTCTAACCGAATCGGCGGGCGCGCCGCATCCAAGCGCGCCAGACTCGTAGGTTTCGACTTACATCGTTGCTCCTAGGGAGTCGCGTCGTGAGCGGAGTTCTCTGAGTCAGGAGTCTCAAAATAGAAGACGCCAACACCGACCTTGCGACCAGTTGGCTCTGGTACCTCGTGGGCGGTAAGCCAATCGTCAAGCATTTCAAGCATCTTCGACGCCTGGTCCCCCAGTAGTCGTTGAAACCGAACCCCAGATAGCTTCGGCAGTGAGTCTGTCCATACGAAGCGTTCGAAGTAAGTGGCGACGCGGCGCTTATTGTAATTGTTCTGAATTGTGTTAGCTAAGTTACCTATTGCTTCGCCGAAATGGTGCGCCGCGTGGCACTCCGAATCACCGGGCATAAAGTACCGGATCGTGGGTACGACAACTCCTTCACCGACTCTCGCAACGGAATCGGCCTCAAGCAGCAGTCCGAGCACAGTGTTGCTGTTGGTACAGTCTCCGGTTGCAGACGCAACGAGTGCGTTGAATCCCTCTCCATTATCCGCCACCGAAAGAGGCACCGGTTCACCTGACTCATCTAGGTACTCTGGATCCGTATGCCAAGTCTGTAGCGTCGCGCTGGCCAGACGCCACTCCGCCTCGTAGGTTGGAGCAGGTGGATTGAACTCAACGAAGCGAGCCACCTCCTTCCTACTAAGCCCCGTCGCAACAGAGATACGAGATACGCTAGCTTTCCGTTCCCCGGCCCCATAGTCGTCGGCAGCGACTTTCACGAACGCCCACTTCGAGATCTCCGCAAACTCCTTAAAAGTCACCCCGTTGCGCAGCAGGAACCTTGCGATAGGGATCATGAAGTTTCGGCATGCCTGAAGGACTGCCTCGTGAATCGCACTACCCATCGTCTCCAACCCCTTGCTGTTCTCTCGCCCCGAGCAGTCGAGCGAGGCCTTCCTCATCGAGGACCGGAATCTCGAGTCTCTCAGCTTTCCTGAGCTTCGACCCTGCCTTCGCACCTGCGACCAGGTAGTCCGTCTTTGAGGACACCGTTCCGGTCACCTTGCCGCCCTGCGCGGTAATCGCGGCGGCAGCCTCATCCCGCGTTTGTCCGCTCAGCGTTCCGGTCAACACAAACGTCTTCCCTGACAGTGGTCCAGCGTCCTCGAGCTCGTCATCATGTGCCATCACCACGGGTAGGGGAGGCGGCGCCACGCCAACCTCGAGCAACCGTGCAATCTCCTCGCGATGACCGGCCTGCGCGAAGTAATCGGCGATATGTTGCGCGACGATGGGACCTACATCTGACGTCTCTTGTAGTGCCTCCAGGTCTGCTTGCATAACGGCCTCCAGCGTGCCGAACTGCTTCGAGAGAGCTACCGCGGTGCTTTCTCCAACTTCCCGGATCCCGAGCGCGTTGAGCAACCGCGGGAGCGGCCGTGTCTTGCTCGCATCGATCGCCGCGAGGACGGCTGTGGCGGACTTCTCCCCCATTCTCTCCAGTGCGGTGAGCTGATCGATTGTCAGCGTGTAGAGATCCGACACTCGGGTCAAAAGCCCCGTCTCGATGAGCTGCTCCACGAGCTTGTCGCCGAGCCCGACGATGTCCATGGCGCCGCGCGATGCGTAGTGCTGCACGGCCCGCACCCATTGGGCGGGGCAATAGCGGCCTCCCGTGCATCGATACACAGCTTCGCCCTCGATGCGCTCCACTTCGGAGTCACATACGGGGCATCGCGCGGGCATCTGCACCTGAACAGCGCCAGCTGGACGAAGCGAGACCACCACGCTCGCCACCTCCGGAATCACATCTCCCGCCCGACGCACCAGCACCGTGTCGCCGATCCGCACGTCCTTGCGTTGCAGCTCATCCATGTTGTGCAGCGTGGCGTTGCTCACCGTGACCCCGCCGACGAATACAGGCGCCAAGCGCGCGACGGGGGTCACAGCGCCCGTGCGGCCGACCTGGAATTCGATGTTCTCTACAACTGTTGGTCGCTCCTGCGCTGGGAACTTATGCGCGATCGCCCATCGCGGTGCCTTCGCAACCTGTCCGAGCTCACGCTGCTGGTCGAGCGAATCAACCTTGTAGACAACGCCATCGATATCGTAGGGCAAGGCCTCACGCTGCTCCGCCATCGCCTGGTGGAATGCGACGCAGCCTTCGACACCTTTCACTTGACGAGCTTCCGGGGCGATACGCAGGCCCCACGATTTAAAGGCCTGAAGGAGCTCGAACTGACTGTCCGGTACATGCCCCTCGAAAGCGCCTAGGGCGAAGCAGAACATCAGCAGGGGCCGCGTCGCAGTGATGCTGGCATCTAGCTGACGGAGGCTTCCAGCGGCCGCGTTGCGAGGATTGACGAAAGGCTTGCCCCCCCCAGCTTCCAAGCGCTCATTCAGGCTGGCGAAGCCGTCGCGCGACATGTACACCTCGCCGCGTACCTCCATATGCGCAGGTGGGCATCCTCGAAGCGTAAGCGGGACGCTTCGCAGCGTGCGGACGTTGTGCGTAACGTCCTCCCCGGTGGTGCCATCGCCTCGGGTAGCTGCGCGCACCAATCGCCCGTGCTCGTAGAGCAAGCTCATGGCAAGGCCATCGAGCTTGGGCTCAGCGGTGTAGATGATGGGGGCAACCTGGCTTTCGACCTCGTTGCCCTCGCCGCACTGGGTTTCTACCACTGGCAGCCCGAGGCGCTGGCGCAGACGTCGGTCGAAGTCGTGCACCTCCTGCGGATCGAAGGCGTTGCCGAGTGACAGCATAGGGACCTCGTGCTGTACCTCGGCGAAGGCAGTATCGGGCTTTGCGCCGACGCGCTGCGTGGGCGATTCCGGAACAACTAGCTGCGGGTGCTGCTCTTCAATGGCCTGCAGCTCCCGCATGAGGCCGTCGTACACCGCGTCGTCTACGGCCGGATCGTCGAGCACGTAGTAGCGATAGTTGTGATCATCAAGCTCACGCCGCAGCGCGGCCGCTCGCTCGCGCGCGCCCTGCCGTACCACGGGTTCAACGCTCCCCGCGGGCTCGTCGATGCTCGAAGTCCACCACGCGCTCCTTCAGGTGCTCCTCGGTTTGGCGAGTCAGCGAGCCGCCCGTGTCGTCCTGAACGGTTCCATCTAGGTAATTGGCTAGCAACCGGCTGCAGGTGATCATCTCATCCAGGGCGCGCAGCCCGGGCAAGGGCCCGGGCAACAGCATGAACATGGTGAGTCCGGGGAGGACTTGGCCAGCGAGATCCTCTTGGCGGAGGGTCCCAGGTTCAACCAGATTTGCCACGCTAAAAACCGACTGATCCGTGCCTGGCGGTTGATAGTGAAAGATGTCGAAGCGGCCGCGGGCGAGCCCCGCTGTGAGCAGGCCTTGCCCGACCGAGTCGCCGGCGAACGCGTCCTCGCTACGAGGGACAAGGCGCAAGGTGAAGACCTCTTCGATGTCCGCCCCTGCTGGTGGCTCCTCTTCCCCGTCCGCAAGGTCCGCCATAGGGTCTGCTACGCCCAGTTCGAGCTGTTGCGCGGGCTGTCGCGTGCGTGGGGCGACGGGTAGCGCGGGGTCCGCTAGCTGTGAAACGCCCTCACCTACACTGACCACCGGAAGCTCGCCCGTGCCGGTGTTAATGCTGTCGGTTTCTTCACGTTTACGAAGGTAGGCCGGCGTGGTTCGATCGGGATCGCTCGGGTCTGGACCGGAGAAGTCGTCCGCGACACCGTATGAATCACTCAGCTCCGGTTCTCGGCGTAGCTCTTCCCACGGATCGTTGACGACGCCGTCCTCCACGCCGAGCACCGGCTCTTGACGTTCGCCACGTCCCCGACGGCTGTCCTGCCGACGCATGGCCAAGTACACGCCCACCACAAAGAGGACGCCAAACAGCACGATCAACCAACGCAGTTCCGCCATGGCTTACATCGCTGCCAGTTTCACAGCCTCGTCCACATCGACGGCGACCAAGCGTGACACACCCGGCTCTTGCATCGTCACGCCGGACAAATGGCTGGCGAGTTCCATGGTGGTCTTGTTGTGGGTGATGAAGATGAACTGAACGCGCTCCGACATCTCCCGCACGATTTCGCAAAAGCGCCCCACGTTGGCCTCATCGAGCGGTGCGTCTACCTCGTCCAGCATGCAGAAGGGTGCTGGATTCAGCTCGAAAATGGCGAAGATTAGAGCCACAGCCGTCATCGCCTTTTCGCCACCAGACAGCAGGTGGATCGTGCTGTTGCGCTTTCCGGGAGGTCTGGCCATTACGGTCACGCCAGCGGCAAGCAAGTCATCATCGCTCAGTTCGAGATACGCGTGCCCTCCGCCAAACAGCCTGGGGAAGATGCTCTTCAACCCGGCATCCACACGGTCGAATGTCTCCTTGAAGCGCGTACGGGTCTCCCGGTCGATCTTGCGCATAGCGCCCTCGAGCGTCTCGAGCGCCTGCTCCAGGTCCGTGTGCTGGGCGTCGAGGTACTCTTTACGCTCACACTGCGTCTGGAACTCATCGATCGCGGCGAGGTTGATCGGCCCTAGGCGTTGGATACGCCGCTCGATCTTCTCCAGCTCGTCCTCCCCGGACGCAATGGTGAGCTCCGCGTCCATCTGCCCGGCGATGGCCTCTGCTGTGGTCTCGAGGCGCTCGAAGGCCTCGGAGCACGTCGATCGGCGAGTCACGATCTCCTGCATCAGGAGACGTTGCGACTCGAGGGCCGTGCGCGCTTGGTCAACCTCCGCCTCATGCTCGTTGCGCTTGGTCTGTAGCTGGCGCTGTTCGGTCTCGGTGGCTTCCACGCGCTCGCGCGCCTGCGTAAGGGCACGCTCGAGTCCCCCACGAGACTCGAGCAGCGCTTCCAGCGAGTGCTCGAGATCGCGCACCGGCGCAGCTTCGTGCTCCATCTGCTCCCTCAGCGCCGTGCTACGTCCCTGATACTGGGCGAGTTGCTGCTGCAAGCGAGCCATCGCGTCCTTGAGCGAACGTTGCTGCGACGAGCGCGCTTCCACTTGCAGCGCAAGACCCTGTGCCTTCGCGCGGTCGGCGTTGGCGCACTCGGTCGCCCGCTGCAGGCGCTGATCGATGTGCTCGCGCTGATGGCGAAGATCCGATTCCTGATCGCTGAGGGTTTCCTGATCTCGGGCAGCCGCGTCGCCACGCGCACGGCACTGCTCCACCTCGCGGGCGATCTCACGCCGTTGCTCGCCGAGCTCGGCCAGCTCGCCTTCCACGCTCTGCAGCTGTTCGCGCATCTGATCGAGGCGCGACGCAAGCGCGTCGACGCGCCCCCGGCCCTCCGCTACTAGCGAATGGGCGGCATTGACCGCCTCTTGCTGTGCGACGCGCTGGCGCTCGCCGGTTTCCAACTCATCGCGCAAGTGAGCGGCTTGCTCCTCCAGCGCTGCACGCTGCTCGCTCAATGACTGCTGCTGCTCGCGCCGCTCGCGCAACAGCTGCTCGCGAGCGATCACCCCGGCGCGAGGATCAGCTGAGTCTCCGAGACGCAACCAGTCTTGCCCAAGCCACTCACCCGTGCGTGTAATGATGCTCTCGCCGGCTGCCAAATGAGGTTGTTGTGCCAGCGCCGACGCTAGGTCTTCAGCGCAGTAGATCCCCGCGAGGAGCGAACTAGGTACCACAGCGCCTCCTAGCTGGGAAGCGAGTGGCTGCAACCCATGGGCACCGGGGTTGAATGCCGGCGGAGCGCTCCCCGGCTGAAACAGCGCCAAGCGCTCGCCCCTCGGCAGGCCTCCGAGCCGAGCGAGCTCAGCAAGGTCTTTTACGCACACCGCTTGAAGGCCTTCGCCCAAGACGGCCTCGACCGCCCCCTCCCACCCGGGTTGCACTTGAAGTTGCTGAGCCAAGCGGGGGTTGTTGCGCAGGCCGCCTTGGTTCAGCCACTGCAAGCTCGCAGATTGCGCGTCAGTGCCTAACGCGGCCTGCTGAAGCGCCTCCAGCGAAGCGACCTGGCCGTTGACCGACTCGAGCTCGCCGCGCACATCGTGCAGCTGCGTATCGACGCTGGACTGCTGGGCACGCCAGCGCTCGACCCTCGCGGTAGCCTCACGCAGATCGTCCTGACGCTGCGACAGGGTGTTGTGCGCCACCGCCACCGCACTCGCCGCCTGCTGCGCATCGCCCTCGAGCTCCGCGACCGAGAGCGAAGCGCGCAGCGTCTCCAGGCGATCCGCGCGTTGACGCATGGCTTCACTGCGAACCTCCAGCCCCTCCAGTCGCGTCGCCTCGACACTTACGGCGCGTGCGGCGGCACTTGCCTTCTCAGAGTACTCGTCCCAGCGATACTGCCAGTCGGCCCGTTCGCCCTGGGCGCGTTGGACCAGCTCACCGCTGGCCTGCTCTTCCTGGCGGGCAGCGTCCAGAGCTGGCGTGAGCGACTGAAGTTCTTCGGCGCCAGCATCGAGCTGAGCCTCATCCGCTGCGATATCGCCTCGCACCTGTTCGATAGCTCTGGCGAGGCGCTCAAGCTCAGCGCCTTGTCGCTCAGTAAGGTCACGTGCATGACTGATCTCTTGCTCGATGCGCGCCATCTCCGCACCGTGCTTGAAGAAGGTCTCCTGTGCCTCGTTGGCCTCTTCTTGGCGTTCTGCTTGTCGCTCACGGGCCTCTTCGATCTGCGCTTCGACACTGCGCTGATCGGCTAGTGCCGCCTCCACTGCTACCCGATGTTGCTCTACCTGAAGGTGCTGCTGCTCGTGGGCCGCGTCTAGCTCACGCAGGCGCAAGAGCGCGAGCTCCGCCTGCAGCTTGTGTTCGCGTTCGCGGTACTCCTTGAAGCGCTCCGCGACGCGTGCCTGGCGCTGCAAGTGCTTCAGCTGCTTGTCGACCTCATCGCGCAGATCGGTCAGGCGCTCCAGGTTCTCGCGCGTGTGGCGGATGCGGTTCTCCGTTTCCCGACGCTTGTCTTTGTAGCGCGAGATGCCGGCGGCTTCCTCGAGGTAGGCGCGCATATCCTCTGGACGAGCCTCGATTAGGCGAGACACCATGCCTTGCTGGATGATCGAGTAGCTACGCGGGCCCAGGCCGGTCCCCAGGAAGATCCCGGTGATGTCCCGACGGCGGCAGCGAGTACCGTTGATCGAATACACGGAGACGCCGTCGCGTGAGAGGGTGCGCTTGACGGACACCTCTGAGAAGGCGCCGTACTGCCCACCGATGGCGCCATCACCGTTATCGAACACGAGCTCGATCGAGGCAACGCCTACGGGCTTGCGCGCGCTTGATCCGTTGAAGATGACGTCCGCGAGTGAATCGCCACGGAGGTACTTGGCCGAACTCTCGCCCATCACCCAGCGCACGGCGTCGATCACATTCGACTTACCGCAGCCGTTGGGACCTACCACACCCGTCAGGTTGGTGGGGAAGCTCAGCACCGTCGGATCGACGAAGGACTTAAAGCCTGCGAGCTTGATCTGACTCAGGCGCATTGACGCCTCGGTCGTGCTCGCTGACCTGTGAGATTTATTGGGTACGGCACGTCTACTGTGGCTTCCTTGGCTCTTCCGCCCTGGGATGACGCAATGCCGCGCTGCGTCATACGCTGCAGCGCCCTGGCGGGCTTCCCCGTGGCGTGCAGGAACGGCGTGGTTTAGATTGTGCGCCCGCGACAGACTTCGTCGGCGTGGCGTTCAAGCCGCCGAGTATCGCGCCCCGCATAACTCCGAGGCAACCTTGATGAGCGACTCCACACCCACGGCGCCGACGGCCGGGCCGAGCCGGCAGCTGGACACCTTCGACAACCCCAACCCGGGGACGGACTTCACCATCCACATGCGAATTCCCGAGTTCACATGTCTGTGCCCGAAGACAGGCCAGCCCGACTTCGCGACGATCTACCTCGACTACGTCCCCGATCAGCGCTGCGTGGAACTCAAGTCATTGAAACTATACATGTGGTCCTACCGAGAGGAAGGCGCATTTCACGAAGCGATCACCAACAAGATCTTGGCAGATCTGGTGGCCGCCGTATCTCCACGCTTCATGCGCGTGACTGGCGAGTTCAACGTGCGCGGCGGCATCTACACCAGTGTCGTCGTCGAGCATCGAGCTGCCGGTTGGGAGGCTCCTGCTCCGGTGCAACTGCCTTAGGCTTGGCCACGTCGGGACTGAGCTGTCGACTGGATCAGGCCCTCGACATGGCGTGGATTTAGCTTTGGCGCTATACTCGGCGGTTTGGTAGCTCGCCGAGGTACCAGGGCCATGCCCCCGTAGGCTTGGGGTCACGAGGCCGCACCAAACCCCTTGGCGAGCGCAATGCGCGCCTCGGGCGGTATCGGTGATCGGAGCACACACGTGACAGCGGCATCTGAGAAGTCGACGAAAAAAACCACCGCGAAGAAGAAAGCTACGACCAAAAAGAAGGCCGCCACGGCGACCAAGAAGAAGAAAGTAGCAGCCTCGGCCGCAACGGCCTCGAAGAAGGCACCGTCACGCAAGGCCGCAGTCTCGAAGAAGGCACCGGCTCGCAAAGCGTCCACTAGCAAAGCAACGGCTAGCAAGCCGACGAAGAAAGCGACGGCGAAGGCAGCGTCCGCGAAGAAGCCTACACCGGCGGCGCCAGCGAAGGCGGTCCCCGCGCGCGCCGTTCCCCGCCCTGTCGCCAGGACTGCGACCCCATCGAAGTCCAATGACAACTCGCTCGCGATCGCACCACCGCCACCGAAACCCGGTGCGCGGCTTGTCGGCGGCATCATCCCCTACACGGTGGAGCCGGGTGAGGAGTACATGAACGAGCAGCAGCTCGAACACTTCCGCAACATATTGCTCGCTTGGAAGAAAGACCTAATGGAAGAGGTCGATCGCACCGTCCACCACATGAAGGACGAAGCGGCGAACTTCCCCGATCCCAACGACCGCGCCACCCAGGAGTCCGAATTCAGTCTCGAGCTGCGCACGCGAGATCGCGAGCGCAAGCTGATCAAGAAGATCGAAGAGGCGCTGGGCGATGTGGAAGTCCACGAGTACGGCTTCTGCGAAACGTGTGGCATCGAGATTGGCATCCGCCGCTTGGAGGCGCGTCCCACGGCCACCCTCTGCATCGACTGCAAAACGCTCGACGAGATTCGCGAGCGGCAGATGGGCTGATTGTACGTCGGAAGGTTTGCGCCCTCGCCCACGGGGGCACTGCACTTTGGATCGCTCGCCGCTGCGCTGGCGAGTTTCCTAGACGCTCGCGCCGCCGGCGGCCGCTGGCTCCTACGCATCGAGGACATCGACCCACCGCGCGAACGCCGCGGCTCTGCGGACGCCATCCGACGCTCACTCGAACGCCTAGGCCTGCACTGGGACGGTGAGGTCACATTTCAGAGCGCCCGTAGTTCACACTACTGGAAAGCTCTGCGAAGGCTACAAACCGCCGGTGCCCTCTTCGCCTGCGAATGTTCGCGTACACAGATTGCCCAGGCCGCGACTCGCCAGACGAGCGAAGGCCCGCTCTACCCGGGCACCTGTCGCGGACGCGCCCTGCACCCTCTCGACGATCGGATCTCCGGGCCTGCCATCGGCATCGCTTGGCGCTTGTGCGCGGATGCTTCACCCACGCCGATCGCCTTCACGGACCGCATCCAGGGATTCCATCGGGCCGATCCAGTGCGCGATCTAGGCGATTTCGTTGTGCGCCGACGCGATGGGCTCTTTGCCTATCAACTAGCAGTCGCCATCGACGATCAGGCCCAAGGCATCACCGATGTCGTTCGGGGCGTAGACCTGCTGCCGTCGACCTTCCGCCAGCTTCTGCTCCTGCGCCAACTCGGTGCAGCAATGCCCACTTATGCGCACATCCCGATCGCTATCGACGCCCAGGCTCATAAGCTAAGCAAGCAGGACGGTGCGACTTCCATTGATGTTGCGCCCGAAGCCCCGCTGCTATTTCGCGCTCTTCAGTTCCTGCAACAAGAGCCACCTAGCGAACTTCGCCGAACGTCCGTCCAGCAGGTGCTAACGTGGGCGATCGCGCACTGGACGGTAAGACCGATGCAAGGAATGCGGGCCATTTGCTGGGAACCCGGTCACATCTGAGGCCATGTGCGCCCATGTTGCCTCGCAGCAGAGCATCATATGAGCATTGCAACATTCGTTTTGCCCGCAGTACCATGCGTCATTCCTACGGTTGTTACGTGCTCCGTCCTAACACGAACCAATGACAAAGCGTCCGGCATGCCACTCCGGACCAGGGAGGTTGCCGGTATGAGCGATCCGAGAACGATTAAAAAGTATCCAAATCGCCGTCTCTACGACACGGAAGAAAGTCGCTATATCACCTTGGCTGACATCCGTCGGCTGGTCATCGAGAAAATCGATTTCGTCGTCATCGATAAGAAGACCGAAACCGACATTACCCGCAGCATTTTGCTGCAGGTCATCAGCGAGCAGGAGTCCGAGGGCGAACCGATCTTCTCCCGCGACTTCCTCTCTCAGGTGATCCGTTCCTACGGCGGCACGATGCAAGGCATGGTGTCGAGCTACATGGAACAGAGTCTAAAGATGTTCATGAGCCAGCAGCAGCAGCTCCGGGACAAGGTAAAGGGCGTGGTGGGGATCGATCCCGTCGGCGTCGTCACCAATCTCACGCTCAAGAACTACTCCCGCTGGAAATCTGTTCAGGACGAGATTTTCCGCACCCTTTGGGCCACGCCTGCTCGTGGGGAAGAGAACAGCCATGCTCCGTCGAATGGCAATGGTGCTGCCGCGCCAAGCGCAAGTGCCGCCGCCTCCAGTGCCTCGCAGCCCGCCGAGCGTTCGCCAGAGACGGAGTCCACACCGCAGTCGTGACGCGCCTTGAGACGACGTTGACATAACCAAATTCTCAGGTTATTGTTAAATCGCAACCTTGCTGTTGCACATGCATCAGGTATTCGCGTCCGACTGGCGGCTCCTCGGAGTTCGCCACTTCGGCCCCCACCTTCACGGGCGGGGGCCGATTTTTTTTGCCCCAGTTCTCCTTAAGCTGCTGTCGCCAAGTCCACTCGAGTAGAGCCCCTGCCACCGTTCGCCCCTCCGCCCTGGCTACGCAACGCGCATCTGCAGACGCTTCTGGCCAATAAGCCCCTCAGGTGGCCATCCGGGCCGGAGGTTCATGACGGCGCTTACGAGCTCCCAGACGGGGATATCGTGCGCCTTGTGCGCAGCATGAGTGCAGCATCGCCGGATGCCAGGAGTCCTCGCGTGGTCGTGCTGCACGGGCTGGCTGGCGGATACGACTCCGCCTACGCGAGGGACCTGTTCAGCGCATTCGAGCGTGCTGAACTTGAGGGCCACCTGCTGCATTTCCGCGGTTGCGGCGATCTCATGAACCGACTCCCCCGCGGCTACCACGCCGGAGATACGGCGGACTTCGCACACTACGTCAGATCGCTACATACGATGGCGCCTGAGCGCCCTATCTACGCGGTTGGCTTCTCCCTGGGGGCCAACGTGCTGCTGAAGTACCTAGGCACAGAGAATGAGAGCGGGCACGTAGCTGCAGCGGTCGCAGTGTCGGTGCCCTTTCTACTGGATGATGCTTGCGAGTCGATTTCCAGCGGCTTTTCCCTGCTTTACCACAAGGTGCTACTACGCCGGCTGAAGCAATCGATGGGGGACAAGTTCGGCGGTTTACCGAGCACGCAAATCCCCTTTGACTACAAGGCGCTGCGCTGGGTACGAGACTTGCGAACCTTCGACGATCTGGTCACCGCCCCAATTCACGGCTTCAACTCCGCTGATCATTACTACGCCGTGAGCAGCTGTCGCCAGTACCTCAAGGACATTGGTGCTCCAACGCTAATCCTGCATGCGGCAGACGATCCGTTTCAGAGTGCCGCCGGCATCCCGGCCGCCTGCGAGCTTTCCTCCGCTGTCAATCTGGAACTCTCCGCCCATGGCGGCCACGTTGGGTTCTTGCAGGGCAGTAGTCGGGGTATCGCTTGGAAGTCCTGGCTAGCGCCAAGGATTACTGCCTACCTAAAGAGCCAGCAGGTGCGGGGCGTAGGCGCATCCATAAGAGCACTGGCAGCGAGTTGAGGCGAGGCGCGGACACTGCGTGAGCGAGCCGCCGTAGGTCGAAGCACGACAGGGGAAAGGGGTGGCGCACGAAAGGCGCCAGCCCTAGAAGGTGACCGGTACGGCACGGGGCCAAAGGCACCGCACCGCGAGCTCCGGTTGAAGAACTACTCGCCGTCTAGGTCTCGCATGCTAAGACGGATGCGCCCCTGACGGTCGACCTCCAGCACCTTGACGCGCACGGTCTCGCCACTCTTGAGCTTGTCGCTGACGCGCTCGACGCGCTCATCTGAGATTTGCGAGATGTGCACCAAGCCGTCCTTGCCGGGCAGGATGGTCACGAAGGCGCCAAAGTCCATGAGACGCGCTACGGTGCCTTCGTAGATCTTGCCGACCTCCACCTCAGCGGTGATCTGCTTGATCCGACGCTGAGCTTCCTTGCCCGACGCGCCATCAACGGATGCGATTTTCACGGAACCGTCGTTCTCGATGTCGATCTGCGTCCCGGTCTCTTCGGTGATAGCGCGGATGACAGCGCCTCCTTTGCCGATCACATCGCGGATCTTCTCCGGATCGATCTTGAAGGTAAGGATGGTGGGCGCCCACTCGGACATCTCCTCACGCGCGGTGGGGATAACCTTGTTCATCTCGCCCAGGATATGCAGACGGGCATCGCGCGCCTGGGCGAGGGCAGTTTCCATGATCTCGGCGGTGATGCCATCGATCTTGATGTCCATCTGCAGGGCGGTCACACCGCCCTCCGTGCCCGCCACCTTGAAGTCCATGTCGCCAAGGTGGTCCTCGTCACCGAGGATATCGGTGAGGACCTGATAGCGATCGCCTTCCTTGATGAGGCCCATCGCAATACCGGCCACCGGCGCCTTGATCGGCACCCCGGCGTCCATCAGCGCGAGGGACGATCCGCAGACGCTGGCCATAGAGCTTGAACCGTTCGACTCGGTGATCTCCGACACCACGCGGATGACGTAAGGAAAACCCTCCATCTCCGGCAGCACTGCCTGGATGCCGCGGCGAGCGAGCTTCCCGTGGCCGATCTCGCGACGCTTCGGACCGGACATGAACCCGGTCTCGCCGACACAGAACGGTGGGAAGTTGTAGTGGAGCATAAAGGGCTCCTTGCGCTCGCCTTCAAGCGCATCGATGATCTGCGCATCGCGGCCGGTGCCGAGCGTGGTGGTAACCAGCGCCTGCGTCTCACCGCGCGTGAACAGCGCGGAGCCGTGGGTGCGCGGGAGCACGCCGACCCGCACGTCGATCGGGCGCACCGTCGCCGTGTCGCGGCCGTCGATGCGCGGCTGCCCATCGAGGATACGATCGCGAACCGTGCGCTTCTCGAGGCTAGCGAAGCGATCACCGATCGTGTTGGCGCTCCAGTCGTTGCCTTCCTCGCCAGTCAGCTTGTCGACCAATGCCGCCTTGATCTCACCCAAGCGATCCTTGCGCTGGGCCTTCTCGGCGATCTGGTAGGCCGCCACGATGTCGCCGCTGGCCTCGTCGCCGATGCGCTGATCGAGGGACTCGTCGGTGGCCGGTGGAATCCACTCCATCGCCGGCTTGGCGGCTTCAGATGACAGCTCGCTAATCGCGTTGATCGCTACCTGCATCTGCTCATGACCAAAGGTCACCGCGCCAAGCATGACCGACTCGGATAAGCAGTTGGCCTCCGATTCGACCATCAGTACGGCGTTGGAGGTGCCGGCAACCACCAAGTCGAGGTCTGACTCGGCCAGCTTCGGCGCCGTCGGGTTGAGCATGTATTCGCCGTTACGGTAGCCCACACGAGCGGCGCCGATAGGTCCTTGGAACGGCAGGCCAGACAGCGATAGCGCTGCGGAAGCGCCAATCAGGGCCGGAATGTCTGGGTCCACCTCGGGATTCATCGAGACGACCGTCGCGATTACCTGGACCTCGTTGAAGAATCCCTTAGGGAATAAGGGACGGATCGGGCGGTCGATGAGGCGGCTGGTCAGCGTTTCCTTCTCGGTCGGACGTCCTTCGCGCTTGAAGAAACCGCCGGGGATACGCCCCGCCGCATACGTTTTCTCCACGTAGTTGACCGTCAGCGGGAAGAAGTCGCGGGTCTCGCCGCGGGTGGAGCCGACGGCGGTGACCAGCACCACGGTGTCGGACATGCTCACCAGAACTGCGCCGTGAGCCTGACGAGCGACGACGCCCGTCTCTAGGGTGACCGTGTGGTCACCGTACTGAAAGGATTTGGTTACTGCTTGCAACACGCTCTGTTACCTGTGCTCTGGGTTGTGTCGCCGGGGCGAATAGGAGAAGTCGGCCGCGGCCCGGGCCCGGGCCGCCCGCCCGAGGCCGGCGACGGAAGACGCGATGATGCTAGCGACGCAAACCGAGCCGCTGAATGAGGCTCTGGTAACGAGAGGGATCTGTGCGCTTGAGGTAATCGAGCAGCTTGCGGCGCTGGTTGACCATTCGCAGCAGGCCACGTCGGCTGTGGTGATCTTTCTTGTGCTCGCCGAAATGCCCGGTAAGGCCTTCGATACGCGCCGACAGGAGGGCAACCTGCACCTCGGCAGACCCGGTGTCGCCGGCCCCGCGGCCGTACTCGCTGATGATTTGCGCTTTCTGATCTGGACTGAGTGACATCGCTCTTTGCTCTTTCCTGATTAACCCTTTATTTCGGGCGCAGAGTCTATCATGTGACAGTGCGGTTAAGGACGTCCGCGGGCACCAAGCTTCACGCTTGTTTCCGGGTGTCCGACCATCGAGGTCCTGTCGGCTGAAGACGCCCTCGACGCCCCTCTCAAAACAACCGCTTGGGCGCTACGCGCCCGTCTTCCGTAATCCGTCCCATACCTAGGAAACGTGCGTCCTCGCCGTAGAGTCGCACCAGGCCGCGGGTAGGTGCCCTCGGTACCTGCACCGGTTGCCCATTGCGTAGGTAGAAGGCCGAGTCTGCGCCCAAGCGTACCGACGGCCAGTGAGAGATGGCGCTATCGACGGGCAGCAGCCGCTCGTCTAGCGCGTCCAAACCTCCCTCGGCCATCAACGCTTCTAGTGCCTCGAGCGTGAGCAGCGGACCGTCACTGAGGTACGGACCCACCTGCAGGCGCCTTAGCGCCGTCACGTGGGCGTAGGTGCCGAGCGCCGCCGCAACGTCCTCCACCAGAGTCCTCACGTAGGTGCCCTTCGAGCAGTGGACTTCCAGCTCCATTGTCCGGTCGTCCAAGCTCAACAGGCATAACTCGTGCAGGTGGATGTCGCGAGGTGTGCGCTCGACCTCAACCCCTTGGCGTGCCAACTCATACAGCCGACGCCCCTCGTGCTTCAGCGCGGAGTACATCGGCGGTAGCTGTTGGGACGCGCCCAGGAATCCCTCCAGCACCGTGCGGACCCCAGCCTCGTCGAGGGCCGGCACCGGCTGCTCCTCGATCACTTCGCCGTCGGCGTCCGCCGTATCCGTGCGTACCCCGAGTTGGGCGCGCACCCGATAACGCTTGTCCGCATCGAGCAGGAAGGCGGACACCTTCGTAGCTTGCCCCAGGCAGATCGGCAACATACCGCTCGCCAGGGGATCGAGGCTCCCTGTGTGTCCAGCCTTACGCGCCTGATAGAGACGCTTGACCTTCTGCAGGGCGCGGTTTGAGGTGTCGCCTACCGGCTTGTCCAACAGAACCACTCCGTCGATGGCCCGTCCTTTCTGTCCCCGACGCTGCCCCACCGCTAGCCGTCCTCAGGCGGCGCCTTGTCACCGTCTCCCTTTAGGGTGCGGAAAATACCGTCCATGCGGGCAGCCTGCTCGCTTGTGGGGTCGTAGATGAAATCCAACTGCGGCACCGTGCGCGCCGTCATGCGCTCGCCGAGACGGCTACGCAGATAACCGCTTGCGCTGCGCAAGGCGAGAGTTGTGGTCTCTCGGTCGGCCGAGGGGTCGAGCAAGCTGAAGAAGACGCGCGCATGGCTTAGATCGCGGCTAACTTCCACATCCGTCAGCGTGACGAAACCGACGCGGGGATCGCGTACGTCCTCTCGTAGCAGCTGCGCGAGTTCGCGAAGCACCTGCTGAGAGACCCGCTGGCTGCGTTGAAAATCCCTCGCCATCACACGCTACCGCTACCGGCAGCGACCCGCGTCGAGGGCCGCCGGTGCAGTCCGCCAAGTCGGCACGGAAGGCAGACTCGCGCCGCTCATATGGTGGCTGCCACCTCACGCCGTTCGTAGCACTCGATCTGATCGCCTTCGCGGACGTTGTTGTAGTTGCGCACGCCAATACCGCATTCGGTACCCGCACGCACCTCCGGCACGTCGTCCTTGAAGCGGCGCAAGGACTCTAGCTCGCCCTCGTAGATCACGACATTGTCGCGCAGTACGCGGATGGGGAGGTTTCGCTTCACCACGCCCTCGATGATCATACAGCCGGCGATGTCGCCGAACTTCGGCGAGCGGAAGACTTGGCGCACTTCGGCCAAGCCAATCTGCTCCTCCACGATGTCCGGCTCCAGCACGCCGCTCATGGCGCGCTTGATCTCGTCGATCGCCTCGTAGATCACGCTGTGGTACTGGAGCTCGATACCGTGCTCCTTCACCGCGGCCCGTGCCGCGCTATCCGCACGCACGTTGAACCCGATCATGATTGCCTGCGAAGTCACCGCAAGGTTCACGTCGCCCTCGTTGATCCCGCCGACGCCGTGGGAGACGACCTTCACGTGCACCTTCTCCGTGGACAGCTTGGTCAGGGCATCGTGCAGAGCTTCGCTGCTGCCCTGTACGTCGGCCTTCACGAGAATGTTCAAGGTCTGGGCTTCGTCGCCGTCGGCACCGATGCTGGCGATAAGCGCTTCGCGCGCACTCGCCTGCTGACGAGCGAGCTTCGCATCGCGCGCCTTGGCGCGACGTAGCTCGGCAAGTTCGCGGGCCTTGCGATCGTCCTCGAGGGTGACGAAGTCATCGCCTGCGTTGGGTGTGCCAGAAAGGCCCAGCACGACCACGGGGTACGAGGGGCCTGCTTGCTTCAGCGGCTCTCCGCGTTCGTCGAACATGGCTCGCACGCGTCCATACTCCTCGCCTGCCAGCAAGGCATCGCCGGCGCGAAGGGTGCCACGAGAGACGAGCAGCGTCGCGACCGCGCCGCGTCCTTTCTCCAGGCTGGACTCCAGCACGACGCCGCTAGCCGATCCTTCGGCCACCGCGCTCAGCTCCATGACCTCCGCCTGGAGGGTCAGGGACTCGAGCAGGTCGTCGATACCTGCGCCCGTCTTCGCCGAGACGTTCACGAAGATCGTCTCACCGCCCCACTCTTCGGGGATCACTTCGTGCTTGGTCAGCTCCTGGCGCACGCGGTCCGGGTCGGCGTCTGGCTTATCGGTCTTGTTGACGGCGACCAAGAGCGGGACACCCGCGGCGCGCGCGTGTTGGATCGCCTCCGCAGTCTGCGGCATCACACCGTCGTCGGCGGCAACCACCAGGACAACGATGTCCGTGACCTGAGCCCCGCGGGCGCGCATTGCGGTGAACGCTGCATGGCCTGGCGTATCGAGGAACGTGATGACACCACGCGGCGTCTCCACGTGATAGGCGCCGATGTGTTGGGTGATCCCGCCGGCCTCACCGGCCGTTACTCGCGTGCGTCGAATGTAGTCGAGCAGGGAGGTCTTGCCGTGGTCGACGTGGCCCATGATGGTGATCACGGGCGGGCGGCTCTCGGTCTCGCCGCCCTGGGCTTGCACTTGCTCGAGGATCGTCTCCTCGAGCGCCTCTTCCTTGAGCGGCTTCGCCGTGTGCCCCATCTCCTCCACCACCAGGGTGGCCGTATCCTGATCCAAGGACTGGTTGATGGTGGCCATGACGCCCATGCCCATGAGCTGCTTAATAACCTCCGGTGCCTTCACCGCCATGCGCTGGGCGAGCTCTCCGACGGCGATGGTCTCGGGTATCTCTACCTCGCGTACCACCGGTGCAGTTGGCTTCTCAAAGCCGTGGGAGGTGGTTACCGTGACGGCGCCGCGACGACGCCCCTTATCTCGGCCCCTACGCTTTCCGCCTTTGCCGGACGCCACGTGCAGCTCTTCGCGCTTGCCGCCTCGTTGGCCGCCACGACCACCTGCGTCCTTCCCACGGCCACGGCCAGCGCCCGCCGACTGGCCTGTACCGGCGCCCGCGGCGCGCGGCGTGGGCGCCGGTCGTGGTGCTTCTGCTGCAGCCGGTCGTGGTCGCGATTCCTCGCGCTGGCGTCGCTCCTCTTGGTCGCGACGCTCCTGCTCCAGACGCTGCTCCTTCTCGAGCTCACGCTTCTCTTCCTGCTCCCGACGCAGGGCGGCCTCTTCTTGTTGCTTGCGCGCCTCCGCTTCGGCCGCGGCCTCAGCCTGACGGCGCGCCTGCTCTTCAGCCTGGCGTTGTGCTTCGGCTGCCTCTGCCTGTCGCCTGGCCTCAGCTTCTGCCTGCTCTTCCTCCTGGCGACGCGCTTCCTCGGCCTGGCGCTCCTTCTCGAGCTTTTCATCTTCGGCGGCCTTGAGCACGCCCTTGTTCACGTAGGTGCGGCGCTTCTTCGTCTCGACTTGCACCGTGCGCGCCCGCCCGCCCTGCCCGCTACCAGCGACGCGCAGGGTCTGGCGCTCCTTGCGATTGACCGTGATTTTCTTCGGCGCCGACAAGGGATTCGAATCACCGTGCTTGCGCTGCAGGTGATTGAGCAGCAGCTGTTTATCCTCGTCGTTGATCGTCGCCGACTCAGAATCCACCCGCACACCTGCCTCATGCAGCTGCGACAACAAACGATCAACAGGCGTTTTCAGTGTCTCGGCAAACTGACTAACGGTTACTTCCGCCATTGCAACTCCAGCGCTTAGGCTTTAAGCCTGGTTCGTCTCTTCGGACTCGAACCAGTGAGCACGGGCCTTCATGATCAACTCGGCGGCCTGCTCGGCCTCCAGATCAGGCACATCCTCAAGATCATCGGTGGCCTGCTCGGCCAGGTCCTCTCGGCTCACAATGCCACGTGCAGCGAGTCGAGTAGCAAGTTCGGGCGTCATACCCTCGAGGTCGAGCAGGTCCTGCTCGGGCTGCCGCGATTCGATCACCTCTTCGCGTGCGATGGCCTGTGTTAGCAGCACATCACGCGCACGGTTGCGCAGCTCTTCCACCACCGCCTCATCGAACTCATCGATGCTGAGCAGCTCCGAGGTCGGTACGTAGGCCACCTCTTCGATACTGGAAAAACCCTCCTGCACCAGGATCGTGGCAACCTCATCGTCCACATCTAGGGACTTGGCGAACATCTCCGCATGGCCGCGTGCCTCATCCTCGGACTTCTGTTCGGCGGCCTCGGCGGTCATCACGTTGAGTTCCCAACCGGACAGCTCGCTGGCCAAACGGATATTTTGGCCGCCGCGACCGATGGCTTGGGAGAGCTTCTCTTCCTCGACAGCCACGTCCATGCTGTGGTTGTCCTCATCCACCACGATCGACAGCACGTCTGCCGGCGACATCGCGTTGACCACGAACTGGGCCGGGTTCTCGTCGTGCAGGATGATGTCGACGCGCTCACCGGCCAGCTCGTTCGAAACCGCTTGCACGCGAGAGCCTCGCATTCCGACGCAAGCGCCGACGGGGTCGATGCGCGGATCGTGGCTGCGCACAGCGATCTTGGCCCGTAGTCCTGGGTCCCGAGCCGCGGCCACGATGTCGATGAGCCCCTGCCCCACTTCCGGCACTTCCACCTTAAACAGCTCAATCAAGAACTCCGGCGCCGTACGCGTCAGGAAAAGCTGGGGCCCGCGCGGCTCTGAGCGCACCTCACGCAGGAACCCCTTCACGCGATCCTGTGTCCGAATCGGCTCGCGCGGAATCATAAATTCGCGCGGAATGAAAGCTTCCGCGTTGCCCCCAAGGTCGACGTAGACGCCGGTACGGTCAACGCGCTTCACGGTTCCGCTGATCAACTCACCGACGCGATCCTGGTACTCCTCCACCACCTGCGCTCGTTCCGCTTCGCGCACGCGCTGAACGATCACCTGCTTGGCGGTTTGCGCAGCTATGCGGCCGAACTCAACGGATTCGATCGGCTCCTCCACATAGCCGCCGGGCTCGATGTCGGCGTCGTAGTCTCGGGCGTCGTCCAGGCGAAGTTCGCGCTCCGGGAATTCCAGTTCATCGGACTCGTCGGCGAACACCTTCCAGCGCCGAAAGGTGTCGTAGTCGCCTGATTTACGATCGATAGCGACCCGCACATCGATGTCCTCGCCGTGGAGCTTGCGCGTGGCCGAGGCTAGCGCCGCTTCGATCGCCTCGAAGATGATCTCCCTGTCGACACCCTTCTCGTTCGAGACAGCATCGACGACCAGCAGGATTTCTTTGTTCAGCATGGGCGAGATCTCACTTCGTCCTGGGCGCTACGTGGGCGCGTACGACATCCGCCAGTGGTAGGCGGAAATCCTCGTGATCTACATCGAGCGCGATCGTCTGCTCGTCGGCGCTCTCGACAATTCCAGTGAATCGACGGCGACCCTCTAGGCCCACGCCGAGCTCCACTCGAATCCGCTCACCGATGGCACGCTGGAAGTGCGAGGCAGTCCGCAACGGTCGGCGCTCGCCGGGTGAGGAGACTTCTAGGTCGTATGCATCGGTGATTGGGTCCTCGACATCGAGGGTGGCGCTCACGTGGCGACTCACGTCACCGCAGTCGTCCACGGTGATTCCCTCAGGCTTGTCGATAAATAGGCGTAGCGTGTTGCGAGATCCCACCTGGGTGTACTCCACGTCGAGCAATTCGAAACCGATGCTCTCGACAGCGGGTTCTAGAAGTTGTATCAATCGATCTCGCATTCGTCTCCGCCGCGCCAAACCGCGGTTGAGAGCGCGTCCAGGCGCCCGTAGAAAAAACAAAAAGGGCCCCTGAGGGGCCCTTCTTTCCAAAAAGAGTCCTGCGTATCTACCCGTTGCATACGGGGTACGCGTACCAGCCAGCTACACTCACGGGCCGATGGGAGGAAATCAGCACTCCTCCGACAGCCGCTTATAATAGCGGTGCCCCTAGGAAAGCACAAATGCGCTCGGGGCGAATTTTGCTCGCCCAGTAGCCCACCCGTCTCTCTCGGCGGTTGCGTGCTAGATCAATGCCTCAATGTGCAGCACCGCTGTGGATCGCCGCGTCAGGGCGAGGGGTAAGCGCCCCGGTGCCGCGCCGGCGCCTGGGAAGACTCCTGCGCGTATCCTGAGCGCCGTGTCCGCCGCGCGGTGCTCTCGCAACGCGAGCGCCACTCGGTGGGAGGCGGCGTACTCGAAGAGGCCGAATCGCCACCCTTCGGCCCGATCTCGGGCGCTCGCCCAGGTGCGGAAGCCCATCTCTTCGGGACGATTCAGATCGAACGCGAAGCCGTCTAATGGCAGTGCCATGCCCATTCCCCGAGCCTTGATGTAAGACTCTTTCAACGTCCACAGTTCCACGAATCGTTTGCGGTGAGCCGCCGGCCCTGCCAAGGCCCGCAGCGCGGTGGCCTCAGCGGGGGCGAAGAAGCGTTCAGCCATCTCCAGGTGTGGGCCGTCTCGGTCGAGGGGTTCCACGTCCACTCCAATCTCCTCGCAGCGCGCGATTGCGAGTGCCACCAGGCCCTGCGTGTGTGACAGACTAAAGTAGAGCGCGTCCCCAGGCGGTTGCTGTCCGTGGGCGATAAACGGCCGCCCATGCGCGTTGTTTCGGAAGCGCCACGCAGCCTCAGCTCTTCCGGGCACATAGCGAGAAAGGGTGGCACGGACCAAACCTCGCGCCAGCAGGTAGCGATCACGGTCGCGCTCGAAGCGAAAGCGCGCCCAGCGCTCGCGCTCGTCGGCGCTCAACCAGCTCGCGTACTGGGCGGCTAGCTTCGGCTCGCTCGGCGCTCCGTCAGCAAGCGCGAACCACAGATGAACTTCACCGGCCCTGGGCCGGGGTAGCGCAGCTGATCGCGTGTCAGGGCTCACGGCGTTTCGTACACGCAGCGCAGCTCCCGGGCGCAGATGCGCGTCTCGGAGGGCCCACCCAAGGCGTTGTTGATGTAGCGACAGCCGTCTAGACGCACGCTTCGGTTTACGTGGCTATGCCCGTAAACATGCACGCTGGCGCCAAGCGCACGCACTTGCTCATCCAGCCGGACGCTGCCGAGCACCGGGTACAGCATCCGGTACCTGTCCGGGATGTAGGACGGCATCACGTCGATCCGCGGCAGAAAGTGCGAGAAGCTCACCACGGTTGGCGTTCCTTGAACGATCGCCGAGGCCTCTACCGCCACCGCGTTGCGGTCGATGAAATGGCCGGTCACCTCGATGTCGCTCTGGCCACCCCAGCGGCAGGCTCGAAAATCCATCCATTGGCGCTTCAGGACCGGCGATGGCTCCCCGAAGGTGCCGTCGTACCAGCCAAAGAGCGGTACGACCAGCAGGCCCGGGTACTGGCAAGGCGTGCAATACACGCCGTGGTCCTGCGCGAGCTGCAACACGGCCTCGAACTTGTCTAAGGAGCTGTGGAAGCCACAGCGACGTACCCAGAGCTCATGGTTACCCGGCACGTAATGCACGGCCTTGAAGCGTCGCGTGAGCGTAGTGAAGGTCTCACGGATACGCGCGGGTAAATCGCTGATGTCGCCGGCGAGAATCAGTAGGTCGTCCGCGAAATCCGCCGTCGAGATAGCGTCGAGCCACTCGGCGTTCCCCGGGTAGTCCACGTGCACATCGGATAGTGCGAAAAGCCTCACGGCGGCGACACTCGCCAATCGATAGCCAGGAAGTTGCTGAAGCAGCCGCGGTAGACGATCGCCCCAAGCGGGCGGCAAGTGCCGCGGTGGGTCACCGGTCAGTGACGTGGAGCAGAAGATGAGAGGTTGGTAGCGGGGGCAGGATTTGAACCTGCGACCTTCGGGTTATGAGCCCGACGAGCTGCCAGACTGCTCCACCCCGCACCTGATCCGATTAGTATAGCGACCCCTCGCGGGTCCTTCAAGCAGCGCCCGCGATCACCGCTACGCAAAGGGTAAGCAACGGTGCGGGGAAAAACCCCAACAGCAGTACGGCGAGGCCATTGGCGCTAAGCACTACTCGTGCGGTTGGGTCCTTCATCAGGGTCGGCTCGTGCTCGCTGCTGTCGAAGTACATCAGCTTGATCACGCGTATGTAGTAGAAGGCGCCAATGACGGACATCAGGATGGCGTACACCGCCAGCCAGGTGTAGCCGGCGTCGAGGGTCGCTTGGATAATCGCGACCTTGGCGTGGAACCCCAAGAACGGTGGTAGGCCAGCCATGCTGAACATCATGACCAGCATGATCCCGGCAAACCAGCGACTGCGCTCGTTGAGACCCGCGAGGTCCGTCAACTCGTCCGCCTCAAAGCCAGCCCGCGTGAGCAGGATGATCACACCGAAGGCACCCGCCGCCATCAGCACGTACACAATCGTATAGAGCAAGGCGCTAGCGTTTCCCATCGGGGTCCCGGTCGAGAGTCCAAGCAGAATGAAGCCGACGTGGGAGATGGCGGAATACGCGAGCAGGCGCTTCACGTTGGTCTGCGCGATCGCCACGATGTTGCCCACTGCTAGGGACAGCATCGTGACCACCACCAGCATGCCTTGCCAATCAGCATGATGCCCGGCGAGGCCATCCTGCAGCAGACGTAGCGCCAGCGCCAAGGCCCCCACCTTGGAGACGGTGGCTACGTACATGGTCACGGAGGTAGGTGCGCCGTGATAAACGTCCGGCAGCCACATGTGAAATGGGACTCCGCCCAACTTGAAGGCCACGCCCACCACCATAAACGCGATGCCGACGACGAGCACCAGGGAGGCCCCTTGGTCGAGATCAGCAGAAGCGGATGCCACCTCTCCCAAGGACAGTGCGCCGGTCACGCCGTACACCAACGAGAAACCATACAGCAGAGCACCGGAGGCGATCGCACCCAGTACAAAGTACTTCATAGCGGACTCCGCCGAGACGGAGGAGTTGCGATCGAAGGCAACAAGCGCGTAAAGCGAGAGGGATAGCAGCTCAAGACCTAAGTAGAGTGTTAGGAAACTGTACGCGGATGACAGCACGAAGATACCGAGCAGCCCGAAAAGGGAGAGGATCCAATACTCCCCCTTTTCAATGCCTCGATCCGCTACGTAGCGTCGTGAGTAGACGAATACAATCGCCGCAGTAATGGTCGCCACGATCTTAAGCAGACTCGCAAGGGGGTCTGCGACGTAGTGGCCGCCAAGCGTGATCAGCGCGTCGCTAGGCCACGTTTGGATGAGGAGCAGGAGGAGCGCGAGGAGTGCGCCGATGCTCAGCGGCGCTGTCAGTCGGCGGCCACCGTCGCCTGCGAAGGCGTCGTACAGCAGCACAGTGCACGCCAGCGAGAGCAGCGCGATCTCGCCGATCGCGGGCGCCAGTCCAGCCCAACCTTCGATCACAGCGCCGCCTCCAGCGTTTCCAACTTACTCGTGGTGGCCTGCTCGAGCAGATTGTCGACGCTAACGTGCATCACATCCACCAACGGGTCAGGCCACACACCGAGCGCGAGCACCGCTAGCGCCAGCACAAAGAGCATGGCGAACTCCCGCCGGTTGACGTCCCGCAGTTGCGCCACGTTGTCGTTTGCCACCTCTCCAAACACCACGCGCTTCACCAACCACAGCGTGTACGCGGCACCGAGAATCAGCGTCGTCGCTGCAAGTACGGCGAACCACGCGTTCGCCTTGTAGGTACCGAGCACGACCATGAACTCACCGACGAACCCCGAGGTGCCGGGCAACCCTGCGTTGGCGAGGGCGAACAGGACCATCAGCGCGGCGAACTTCGGCATGGTGTTCGCCACACCGCCGTAAGCACTGATCTCTCGACTGTGCATGCGGTCGTAGAGCACGCCGACGCAAAGGAACAGTGCGCCGGAGATCAGGCCGTGGGAGACCATCTGCACCATGCCACCCTCGATCCCGAGGGAGGCACCCTGCAGGGCGCCTGTTGAGCGAAGTACCGCAAAGGGGATGAAGAAGCCGAGCGTGACGAAACCCATGTGCGCGATCGACGAGTAGGCGATCAACTTCTTCATGTCCTGCTGAGCGAGGGCCACAAAACCGATGTACACCACGGCGACCAAGGAAAGGGTGATCAACAGCATGTCGAGCTCATTGCTCGCGTCCGGCGTGACCGGCAGGCTGAAACGAAGGAACCCGTAGCCGCCCACTTTCAGCATCAACGCCGCGAGGATGACCGACCCGCCCGTGGGCGCTTCCACGTGGGCATCGGGAAGCCAGGTGTGCACTGGCCACATCGGCACCTTGACGGCGAATGCTGCTAGGAAGGCAAGGAAGATGAAGCGCTGCTCGTTGATTCCGAGCGGTGTCGCGTAAAAATCCGCCAGTTCGTAGCTGCCACTCTTTAGGTAGAGGTAGATCACCGCCACCAGCATTAGCACCGAGCCCAAAAACGTGTACAGGAAGAACTTGATGGTCGCGTAGATCCGCCGCGGCCCGCCCCACACCCCGATGATGAGGAACATCGGGATCAGCATCGCTTCCCAAAACACGTAGAAGAGCAACCCATCGATGGCCGCGAACACGCCGACCATCACTCCCTCAAGAATCAGGAAGGAGCCGATGTACTGGCCGACTCGGTGCTGGATCACATCCCACCCGGCGACCATCACCAGCACCGTGGTAAAGGTGGTGAGGATGATCAGCGGCATCGAGATCCCATCGACGCCGAGGTGATACGTGGCATTTAGCAGTGGGATCCAAGGCAGCTGCTCTTCAAACTGCATGGCCGCTGTCCCGCTGTCGAAGCCGGTCCATAGGGGAATGCTCGCCAGGAAGGTGAGAATCGACACACCCAGGCCGATCTGACGTGCGAGGGCGTTGTTGTTCTCGCCCGTACCTATCGCCAACACTCCGCCGATCATCGGCAGCCAGATGAGAAGACTGAGCAGCGGCAGCTCCGCGAACATCACTAGTTACTTCCCTTCCGTCAGCAGCCAGCCAAGCATGGCCGCAAGCCCGATGATCATGGCGAACGCGTAGTGGTAGAGGTAGCCGCTCTGCAGCCGGCGGGCCACGCCTGAGATCCAGCCAACAGTGTTCGCGGCCCCGTTCACAAGGGCCCCATCGATCACGCTCACATCGCCGATTCTCCACAGGCTACGGCCTAGCAGCCGCGTGCCCGCTGCGAGCCCCCGCTCGTACACCGTATCGAAGTGGTACTTGTTGACGAGCAAGGCGTTTACTGGGGACAGGCGCTGGGCAAGCACCGTCGCCAACTGCGGGCGATGTAGGAACAGGTACCAAGCCAACCCTACGCCGGCGACCGTCAGGTACAGCGGCGGGTGCTTCACGGATGCCAGGGCAAAGGGAATGGCTCCCTTGAAGTGATCACCCACGTGATGGAGCACATCATGGTGATGATCGACCGTGATCACTCCGTCAAAGAAGTGATCGAACAGGAACGGTTCGATCGCCATACCCCCCAGCACTACCGATGGAATCGCGAGCAGCACGAGCGGCACCGTCACCACCCAGGGTGACTCGTGGAGGTGTGACTTGGTCTCGGCGTCCATGCGTTCCTCGCCGTGGAACACCATGAAGAACATGCGGAACGTGTAGAGCGCGGTGAAGAACACGCCAAGCAGCACCGCCCAGTAGGCGTAGTGTGCGCCCGGTAACTCCGAGGCGTGGACCGCCTCGATGATCACATCCTTCGAGTAGAAACCGGAGAAGAACGGCGCGCCGACCAAGGCGAGGGAGCCGAGCAATGAGGTCCAGTAGGTGATCGGCATGTATTTGCGCAGGCCGCCCATTTCTCGCATGTCCTGCTTGTGGTGCATGGCGATGATCACCGAGCCTGCCGCCAGGAACAGGAGCGCCTTGAAGAAGGCATGCGTCACCAGATGGAAAACGCCGGCCGCATAGGCCGAGACCCCTAAGGCGACAACCATGTACCCGAGCTGGGAGAGGGTCGAATAGGCCACCACCCGCTTGATGTCGTTCTGCACGACCCCGAGCAGGCCCATGAAGAAGGCAGTCGTGGCGCCGATGACCAGCACCGTGTTGAGCGCTGTCGTTGACAGCTCGAATAGGGGCGACATGCGAGCCACCATGAAGATACCGGCGGTGACCATGGTGGCGGCGTGAATGAGCGCGGAGATCGGTGTCGGCCCTTCCATGGAGTCCGGCAGCCATACGTGCAGCGGCACCTGTGCCGACTTACCCATGGCGCCAACGAAGAGCAACAGGCAGATGACGGTCATTGCGAGCGGGCCGCTGCCCCCGCCGAAGCGCAGCTCGGCGGCCGCCGGCGCTGCATCGAACACGGTTGCGTAATCGACGCTGCCGAATACGTGCACCACGGCCGCGATCCCGAGCAGAAACCCAAAGTCGCCCACGCGGTTGACGAGGAACGCCTTAAGATTGGCGTGGATCGCCGTCGGCTTCTTGAACCAAAACCCTATGAGCAGATAAGACGCAACGCCCACTGCCTCCCAGCCGAAAAACAGTTGCATGAAGTTGTTGGCCATGACCAACATCAACATGGCGAAGGTGAACAGGCTGATGTAGCTGAAGAAGCGCTGATAGCTTGGGTCTTCCTTCATATAGCCGATGGTGTAGACGTGCACCATGAGCGACACGAAGGTCACCACACACATCATCGTGGCCGTGAGTCGATCGATTAGGAAGCCAACGTCAAAGCGAATACCGTCGCTGGCCATCCACGTGTAGACCGGCCCATCAAAGACTTCGCCTCCCAGCGCCTGGCGCAGCACCACGAGCGACAATACGAAGGAGATCGCCACGCCCGCGATGGTGATCACGTGTGCGCCCTGACGACCGATCTGCTTGCCACCGAGACCGGCAATGAGTGCGCCGGCGAGGGGCGCCAAGGCGATTGTGAGGTACGTTCCCTGCATCGTGCCCTAGCCTTTCATCGTGGTCAGTTCGCTGACGTTGATCGACTTGCGTGTACGGAAGAGCACCACCAAGATTGCTAGCCCGATCGCCGCCTCCGCCGCTGCGACCGTCAGAATGAAGAACACGAAGACCTGGCCTTGCTCATCGCCGAGGTAGCGCGAGAAGGCCACAAAATTGTAATTCACTGCTAGCAACAGCAGCTCTACGCACATGAGTAACAGGATCACGTTGCGACGATTGAGAAAGATCCCCGCGACCGCAAGGCTGAAGAGCAGTCCACCCAATACGAGGTATTCGGGCAGCATATTCATCGCTTGGTCTCTGCCGGCATGCTCACCAGCCGTACGCGATCTTCACGTCGTGCTGAGACCTGCTTGCCTATGTCCTGCTGCTTCAGTCCTGGTCGCTTGCGCATCGTCAGTACGATCGCCGCGATGATCGCGACCAGTAGGATGACCGCTGCAATCTCGAAAGGATAGAAGTGCTCGGTATACAGCACGGCGCCGAGCTCCTGCGTGTTGCTGGTGCCCGCATCCCGTGGCGCTGCGGCGAATTGCCGGAGGGTGCCTGTGCGGTTGGCCCAGACGACGTAGCCGAGCTCAGCGACCACGATCAACCCGGTCAAGACTCCGATCGGACCGTAACGCACGGCCTCCTTGCGCACCTTCTCGACGTTGACATCGAGCATCATCACGACGAACAGAAACAGCACCATCACCGCACCGACGTAGACGAGCACTAGGACGATCGCCAGAAACTCCGCATCCGCAAGCAGCCACAACACCGACGACTGCACGAAGGTCAGCACTAGCAACAACGCCGAATGCACCGGGTTGCGCGAGCTGATCACGCCGACGGCGGAGGCGAGCACACCAGCCGCGAAGAGATAGAACAGGATGGTCTGGAACACGTGAGGTCCTCGTGAGCCTAGCGGTAAGCCGCGTCAGCCGCTTTGTCGGCGTTGATCATGTCCTCGTAGCGATCGCCGACGGCGAGCAACTTGTCCTTGGTCATGATGTTCTCGCCGCGTGCCTCCATGTGGTACTCGTGGATGCGAGTCTCGACGATTGCATCAACCGGGCACGCCTCCTCGCAGAAGCCGCAGTAAATGCACTTGAACAGGTCGATGTCATAGCGCGTCGTCCGGCGGGTACCGTCATCGCGCATATCTGACTCGATGGTAATGGCGAGTGCGGGGCATACGGCCTCACACAGCTTGCACGCGATGCACCGCTCCTCCCCGTTTGGATAGCGACGCTGGGCGTGCAGCCCACGGAAGCGGGGCGACTGCGGCGTCTTCTCTTCCGGGTAGTGCAGCGTCACGCCCTTGCTCGTGAACTGGCGGAACGTCACCGACATGCCCTTGAGCAGCTCGGTTAGGAAAAAGGTCTTGGAGACGGTGCCCAGGCCCATCAGCGATCTCCTAGCGAAGTCATCGGCCCACCCTCACTCATCAGTCGAACCATGGCGGCACGTCGAAGTACACGGCGATGCCTTCGACGGTCAGCCAAACGATCGTGACGGGAATGAACACCTTCCAGCCCAATCGCATGATTTGGTCGTAGCGATAGCGCGGGAACGTGGCGCGAAACCAAAGGAACAGAAAGAGGAATACGGCGGTCTTCAGGCCCATCCAGTGAAAGCCCGGCGCCGCTAGGAGCGTGCCGCCAAGAAACGGCACGCCTTCGAAAGGTGACAGCCAACCGCCGAGAAACATGGCCGCGGCAAGCGCCGAGATCAGGATCATGTTCGCGTACTCGGCGAGGAAGAAAATGGCGAAGGCCATGCCCGAGTACTCGACGTGGAAGCCGGCCACGATCTCCGACTCGCCCTCCGCTACATCGAACGGTGCACGGTTGGTCTCCGCCACGCCTGAGATGAAGTAGATGACGAACAGTGGCAGCAGCGGTAACCAAAACCAGTGAAAGATGCTCCCCGCCTGCGCGTGTACGATGTCACCGAGGTTGAGGCTCCCGCCCACCATGAGTACGCCGACGAGCGCGAACCCCATTGCGATCTCGTAGGCTACGATCTGCGCCGCCGAGCGCATGGCCCCAAGAAAGGCATACTTCGAGTTCGCAGCCCAGCCCGCCAAGATAACCCCGTACACGCCGAGGGACGTCAGGGCGAGCACGTAGAGCAGCCCAGCATCGACGTTCGCCAAGGTGAAGCCCGGCGCTAAGGGCATTACGGCCCAGGCAGCGAAGGCAGGCGTCAGGGACAAGATCGGCGCGGAGACGAAGAGAAAGCGGTTGGCGTTCGACGGTACGACGATTTCCTTCAGCAGTAGCTTGAAGACGTCTGCGAAGGGCTGCAAGAGACCTCGGAAACCCACCCGCGTCGGTCCCAGGCGCGCTTGCATGTGCCCGATAACCTTGCGCTCCGCATAGGTGAGGTAGGCCACCGACAGGATGAGCGGCACGAGAATGACGCCGATCTTCACAAGGATCAGGACGACGTCGAGTAGTGCAGGCGGTAGCGGCATCTTGGCTCTTCGCGTTCTCGTTGACTGTTCAGGCGCGCATGGTGCCCATGCAGCGCTTTGCGCTGGGTATCGACCGCAAGCTCAGATCGCGACCGGGTCCTTGTGGCCGCCCTCCGCGGTCGACTGCAGGGGTGCAGCCCGGCGTACAAGGGGGTCGATCGTGTACATCGGCCAGTCGCTGCTGCCGCCGCCGCGAACGGCGAACTCGCCGAGCGACGCGGATTCTACAGCGGATTCGCTTCGCGACTCGACTGCTGCGCGCACCTGATCCGTGATCTGCGAGCACTTCGTGTAATCGAAGCCTTCCAGGTCTAGCATCGTGCCGAGCACCCGCAGCACCTTCCACGCGGGGCGTGACTCGCCCAGGCTGCGCGCTGCGGCCGCGACAGACTGCCAGTCGCCGCTCGCGTTGACGTAGGTGCCGTCGGTCTCGGCGAAGGTGCCTACGGGCAGGATCACGTCCGCCACGTCGTCCAGCTCCGCGCTGCGGAACGCGCTTAGGGCGACCACGCACTGCGCCTTCGCAAAGGCCGCTCGCGCTTGCTCGCCTTCGAAGCAGTCGTTGCTGGGCTCAACGTTCACAAGCAAGTACGCCGCGCGCGAGTTCGCCAGCATCGCCTGGGCCCCAAGGCCCGGTGTCGGCGCCGGTGACGCGCCAATCAGCCCGTGGGGGATTGCCCCCGCGAGGTAGGCGCCGGCGCTGTTAGCACCCTCCGTCAGCTCGCCGTAGCGGGCACCGGTGATGCGCGCCAGAGCGCGCGCCAGAGCGCGCAGGAGCGCACCATCCGCGTGCCGTTGCACCAGGGCGCCCACGAGCACCGCCCGTTGTTCGCCACCTAGCAGCTGCTCGACAAGGGCTCGTGCGCCGTCGTCCGCGGCGCCGTGCTGATTGCACACCTCCACGAGTGGCGCTGGAATGCCTACCTCGGTGGCGGTGGCGGCGGCGCTCACGGCGCGCGCCAGGGCTGGGACTAGGCCCGTAGCGTCCTCGCAGTCCAGGTAGGCGGCGATCGGGTGAGTGAACGGGTATCGGCCAGGGTTCATGAAGGAGACGGCCCGCCCGGCCAGGGCCATCTTGCGCAGGCGGTGTGCCAAGATCGGCACCTCTCGGCGCACGTTGCTCCCGATCACCAGTACCGCATCGAGCTGTTCTAGCTCGTACAAACTCATGCCGATGCCCGGCACCTGCACGCCTTGCGCATCGTCGCGAACGTCCCCCTGCCGCAGGCGATGATCGATATTGTTGCTGCCGAGCGCGCGACTAAGAGCCTGCAGGAGATACAGCTCTTCGAGTGTGGACGACGGCGCCGCCAAGGCGCCAAGGGCCTCGCCCCCATCCGCCGTGACCGCGCGCAGGCGTTCAACGGCGAACTCGAGCGCGGTGCTCCAGTCGGTCTCGACCCATTCCCCGTCGCGGCGAATGCGCGGCTGCTTCACGCGATCCTCGTGATACACGGCATCGCAGCTGAAGCGGTCACGGTCCGCGATCCAAGTCTCGTTGATCGCCTCGTTCTCACGCGGCACCACGCGCAGCAGCTCGCCTCGGTGCACGTGCCCCCAGAGGTTGCTGCCTAGGCAGTCGTGCGGTGAGACGAGTGCGTGCTGGGTCATCTCCCAGGACCGTGCGCGATAGCGAAACGGTTTATTGTTTAGCGCACCGACTGGGCACAAGTCGATGATGTTGGCCGAAAGCTCGTGGTCGATGGTCTTCTCGACGAAGGTGCTGATCTCCATGTTCTCGCCGCGCCCCATCGCTCCGAGGGTGGGCACGCCGGCCACTTCCTGACCGAAGCGCACGCAGCGCGTGCAGTGGATGCAGCGGGTCATGTCGGTGGACACCAGCGGACCGAGATTCTCGTCGTCCACCGAGCGCTTCGCTTCGGTGTAGCGGGAGATCCCGCGACCGAACCCCATCGCCAAATCCTGCAGTTCGCACTCGCCGCCTTGATCGCAGATCGGGCAATCAAGCGGATGGTTGATCAGCAGGAACTCCATCGTCGCCTTCTGGGCAGCGATGGCGCGGGGCGAGCGGGTCCAGATCTTCATCCCCTCGCCGATCGGCGTCGCGCAGGCGGGCAGCGGCTTCGGTGCCTTTTCGACTTCCACGAGGCACATGCGACAGTTCGCCGCGATGGACAGCTTGTGGTGGTAGCAAAAGCGAGGCACGTAGGTCTGGTGGGCATCGGTGACCTCGATGATCATCTGGCCCTTACGTCCCTCGACGGGGACCCCGTCAACCTCCAGGTGCACGGTGTTCGGATCGTCGCTCATCTCATGCCTCAGGCAGCGACGCTGGTGTCTACCACCAACGGTCGGCCGTGATCGATGTAGTGCTGGAACTCGTGGCGGTAGTGCTTCATGAAACTCTGCACAGGCCAGGCTGCCGCATCCCCGAGGGCGCAGATCGTGTGACCCTCAATTTTGTTGGCCACATCGACGAGCATGTCCAGATCTTCCTGCTTACCCTTCCCTGCGCGAATGCGTTTGATCACGCGGTACATCCAGCCCGTGCCCTCACGACATGGCGTGCACTGCCCGCAGCTCTCCGCGTAGTAGAAGCGCGAGATGCGTTCGAGCACGCGGACCATGCAGGTGGTGTCGTCCATCACCATGATTGCACCGGTGCCCAGCGCGGAACCGGCGTTCTTCAGCGAGTCGTAGTCGAGGTTCACGGCGATCATCGTGTCGCCCGGAACCACCGGCACCGATGATCCCCCAGGAATTACGGCCTTGAGCTTGCGCCCGCCAAGCACGCCCCCACAGCGCTCCAACAGCTCGGCGAAGGGGGTGCCCATGGGCAGCTCGTAGTTACCGGGCTTCTCGACGTGGCCGGACACGGAATAGATGGCGGTCCCACCCGCCCCTTTCGGTCCGAGGTTGGCGAACCACTCCGCACCCTTGCGGATGATCGACGGCACCGATGAGAGCGTGTAGGTGTTGTTGACCGTGGTCGGTCGGCCGTAGAGGCCGAAGTTGGCCGGGAACGGTGGCTTGAAGCGAGGTCGGCCGGGTTTCCCTTCCAACGACTCGAGCAGCCCAGTCTCCTCACCGCAGATGTAGGCCCCGGCGCCCACGTAGGTGTGGAGATCGAAGTCGACGCCGCTGCCCTGAACGTCCTCGCCGAGCATGCCCGCTCCATAGGCTTCCTTCACCGCTGCTTCAAAGCGCGGCACGGGCTCGGCGATGAACTCACCGCGAATGTAGTTGTAGCCGACCGTCGCGCCCATGGCGTAACCGGCGATAGCCATGCCTTCCACGAGTGCATGCGGGTTGTACCGCAGAATGTCGCGATCGTGGCACGTTCCCGGCTCGCTCTCGTCCGAGTTGCAGACCACATACTTTTGGCCAGGGGCATTTCGTGGCATAAAGCTCCACTTAAGCCCCGTCGGGAAGCCGGCACCGCCGCGACCGCGTAAGCCGGAGGCTTTGACGATCTCGATGACCTCTTCCGGCGGAATCTGCTCCCGCAAGATCTTCTCCCACGCCTGGTAACCGCCGATCTCCCGGTAGCGCTCAAGCGTCCACGGTTCATCGACCCCTAGCGAGGCGAAGGCCACGAGGTTAGTGTTCTCTGTCGTCATTCGATCGTATCCAGAATCTGATCCACCTTCTCCGGCGTGAGGTACTCGTGGTAGACGTGGTCTACCATCATCATCGGCGCGCCGGTACAGGCGGCCAGACATTCCTCTTCCGGCTTTAGGTAGAACTTGCCGTCAGCTGTGCTCTCACCGCGTTTGATGCCCAGCTTGCGTTCGAGGTGGGCGGTGATCTCGTCGCTGCCGCGCAGCATGCACGAGACGTTGTTGCACACGGAGATCGAGATCCGGCCTACGGGCTTGGTCTCGAACATGGAATAGAACGCCGCAACTTCGTACACCTGAACCGGTGGCACGCCGATATAGTCGGCAACCGCGTCCATCAGTGCAGTGGTTAAGAAGCCGTCGTTCTGGTGCTGAGCCGCCCGCAGGCCCCCGAGAATCGCCGAACGGTTGCGCTCGGTCGGAAAGCGGCCCAGCCAGTGGTCGATTTCCTCGCGCGTGTGAGCCGACAGTTCGCCCTCGCCCAACCGCGGTTCCGCGCTCATCGGTCGATCTCCCCGAATACGATGTCTTGGGTGCCGATCACCGCTACCACATCCGAGAGCATGTGGCCCGTGACCATCTCGCTCATGGCCGCAATGTGCGCGAAGCCGGCGGCGCGTACCTTTACCCGATAGGGCTTGTTCGCGCCATCCGAGACGATGTACACGCCGAACTCCCCTTTGGGATGCTCCACGGCCGCGTAGGCCTCTCCCTCCGGTACGCAGTAGCCTTCCGTGTACAGCTTGAAGTGGTGGATCAGACTCTCCATGTCGCCCTTCATCTCACTGCGTTTGGGCGGGGAGATCTTGTGATCGTCGAGCATGACGGGGCCTGGGTTGGCGCGTAGCCATTCCACGCACTGCTTGATGATGCGGTTCGACTGGCGCAATTCCTCCATGCGTACCAGGTAGCGGTCGTAGCAGTCGCCGTTGACGCCGACGGGGATATCGAAGTCGACGCGGTCGTAGACCTCATAGGGCTGCTTCTTGCGCAGGTCCCACTCGACCCCCGAGCCCCGCAGCATCGGACCGGAAAACCCCAGCTGCATGGCTCGTTCGGGCGTCACCACTCCGATGTTCACGGTGCGCTGCTTCCAGATGCGGTTATCCGTGAGCAGCGTTTCGTAGTCGTCCACGCAGCCAGGAAAGCGCTCGGTGAAGTCCTCGATGAAGTCGAGTAGAGAGCCGCGGTTTTTGTTCAGCCTGTCGATTTCGGCCTGACTGCGGTACTCGCTCGCACGGTATTCGGGCATCGTGTGCGGGAGATCGCGGTAAACCCCGCCGGGCCGATAGTACGTAGCGTGCATGCGTGTACCGGAGACGGCCTCGTAGCAGTCCATCAGGTCTTCGCGCTCGCGGAAGCAGTACAGGAACATTGACATGGCGCCAATGTCGAGTCCGTGCGCCCCCAGCCACATCAGGTGGTTAAGGATGCGGGTGATTTCATCGAACATCACTCGGATGTACTGGGCGCGAATGGGCGCCTCGACGCCCAGTAGTTTCTCGATGGCCAGCACATAGCCGTGTTCGTTGGCCATCATGGACACGTAGTCAAGGCGGTCCATGTAGCCGATGCTCTGGTTGAAAGGCTTGCTCTCGGCGAGCTTCTCCGTGCCGCGATGGAGGAGTCCGACGTGAGGGTCTGCCTGCTGCACCACTTCGCCGTCCATCTCCAACACCAGGCGCAACACCCCGTGGGCAGCTGGATGCTGGGGACCGAAGTTCATCGTGAGGTTCTGAATCTCCGCCATGACTTAGGTCTTCTCCTCGGTAGTCGTAGGCGGCGCGTCACGGAAGGAACCGACCTCCTGAAGCGCGTCCTCGTAGCGATGGTCATCGCGGATGACCTTGGGCACGAGGGTACGTGGTTCCACGTCGACGGGCTCGTACGTGACGCGCCCGACGGCAGGGTCATAGCGCACCTGAACGTGCCCGCTGAGAGGAAAGTCTTTGCGGAACGGGTGGCCGATGAAGCCGTAGTCCGTGAGTAGGCGGCGCAGGTCTGGGTGTCCGTCGAAGAGGATACCGAACAGGTCGAAGGCCTCTCGCTCATACCAGTCAGCGCTCGACCACACCTCGACCAGTGAATCCATCAGCGGTGCTTCGTCCTGGTCGCAATAGGTGCGCACGCGCATACGCAAGTTGTGTGCGATCGACTGAAGGTGAATCACTACCGCGAAGCGCTTACGGTCTGCCGATACCCTCGCCTGAGAGACACCACGATTCACGCCACGACTGAAACCGGACCCCGTCGCGCGCTGCCCCTTCCACTCATCTACCCCATAGTCGAGATAGTCAACTCCACACAGATCCATGAGCATCTCGAAGCCACACTCGTCGCGAAGGGCCGTAGAAACCTCGCGCCAATCGCCTGAGGCCACTTCGATGGTTAGCTCTCCCACCTCCGAAAGCACCTGGCGAACGCGTTCGCCAAAGCGCTCGGTCAGCTTGCCAGCGACCGTTTCTAGTGTCTCGCTCATGAGCTCCTACTGCCGCGCGATGGTGTGCGTGCGGCGGATCTTCTTCTGCAGCTGAATGATGCCGTAGACCAAGGCCTCGGCCGTAGGCGGACAGCCGGGTACATAGACATCCACGGGCACGATGCGGTCGCAGCCCCGAACGACGGCGTAGGAGTAGTGGTAATAGCCACCGCCGTTAGCGCACGAGCCCATGGAGATCACCCAACGAGGCTCCGGCATCTGGTCGTAAACCTTGCGCAGCGCCGGTGCCATCTTATTCACCAACGTACCCGCAACGATCATCACGTCCGACTGACGCGGACTGGGGCGGAACACCACACCAAAGCGGTCGAGATCGTAGCGCGCTGCTCCAGCGTGCATCATCTCAACCGCGCAGCAGGCGAGGCCAAAGGTCATCGGCCACATCGAACCCGTACGAGCCCAATTGAAGAGCGTGTCGATGGAGGTCGTAGCCCACCCTTTGCCTTGGGCGATAGGAGCGAGCGCGCCCTCCTCTGCCGGGACGGCGTCCGGCGCATTCAATCCCATTCCAGTGCCCCTTTTCGCCACTCGTAGATGAAACCCACAACGAGAATGAAAAGGAAGACGGCCATGGACACAAGGCCGAAACCGCCGATGCTATCCAGGGACACCGCCCATGGGAAAAGAAAGGCGATCTCAAGGTCAAAAATGATAAAGAGGATGGCGACCAGGTAGTAGCGCACGTCGAAGCGGTTTCGCGAATCTTCGAACGGCTCAAAGCCGCACTCGTACGCTGAGAGTTTCTCCCCGTCCTTGCGTCCATGACCAAACAGAAAGCCCATGCTGATCATGGCGATACCCATGCCGAGGGCCACCATCAGGAAGATAAGAATCGGGAGATACCCGGCTACCATCGCTTGCCCCATCCACAAACTTTGACGGGCGGGAATAATAGCAGCGAAGGGCCTTCAAGACGATGGTTGTGTGCGTCTGCGCAACCGATGGCGGCCCCGCGAAGAGGGGCCGCCGAGAAGATGGTGCGGATGGCCGGACTCGAACCGGCACGGCTCGCGCCACTGCCCCCTCAAGACAGCGTGTCTACCAATTCCACCACATCCGCAAAGCTGATCATGGCGCCCGCAGCGGGCGCCCAGGCATGCGCGTCAGCGCGAGCCGTCCTCCTCTTGCGACGTACCTTCTGGGGCGTCCGGGAGTTCGTCCTCCTGCACGGCGGCTGGGACGTCCGGCTCCATGATGGAACCCGCGCCGACCTCTTCCGCACCGATCACGCTCCCCGCTCCGGGGCGAATCGGCTGATTGGCGAAGAAGGCCAAGGCGAGGCTTGTCGCGAAGAACGCGGTCGCGAGCACCGAGGTAGTCCGCGTCAAGAACGAGGCCGATCCGCGTGACCCGAACACCGTGCCCGACGCGCCGCTGCCGAAGGCAGCGCCGGCCTCCGCGCCCTTGCCGCGCTGGATGAGCACAAAGGCGATGATGCCGAGGGCGATCAGCACGTGCGCGACGAGCAGTAGCTTCTGAATCATGTTCTCTAACCTATCTTGTCGGCGTTACTCAGCTGCCGGCCGCGTCGCATATCGCCAGGAAGTCCGTGGCCGACAGCGACGCGCCGCCGATGAGTCCGCCGTTGATGTCTTGCATGGCAAACAGCTCCGCCGCGTTCGCGGGCTTCAAGCTGCCGCCGTATAGGATCGGTAGGTTCGATGCGATGGCGGCATCGTGTTTACCGATCAGTGCTCGAATCGCCTTGTGCACGGTCTGTGCCTGCTCCGGCGTGGCGCTCTGGCCAGTACCGATAGCCCACACGGGCTCGTAGGCAACAACCGCGCCCTCAAATCCTCTCACCGTCTCTGCTGCGAGCACCGCGTCGATCTGCTCGGCGATGACGCGCTCCGTCGCGCCGCTCGCTCTCTGCCCCTCGGTCTCCCCGACACACAGAATAGGCACCAGCCCGTGTTCGCGCGCAGAGGCAAACTTCGCGGCCACCTGCTCACTGCTCTCAGCGTGATCTGCGCGCCGCTCCGAGTGACCAACGATGCAGTAACGGCAACCCAGGTCCGCGAGCATCGGCGCCGAGATGTCGCCGGTGTGCGCACCGGCCGCCGGTACCGCCACATCCTGCGCACCTACCGCCACGCTGCGACCAGCCGTCTGTTGCGCAACCGCATCGATGTATACGGCCGGCGGACACACCGCCAGCTGGCACCCGTCCGATGTCTCCTGCCGAGCCGCAAGTATCTCTGAAATCAAACGGATAGCGCCCTTACGGGTGCCATGCATCTTCCAGTTACCAACGACGAGGAAAGCGGGTTTGGACACGGACGCTGCTCGATGAAAGCGCGCGATCGTAGCCCGGACCGCGCCGGAACGCAATGCCCTGCAGCGTGCCCTTAGCTGGCGCTCGCGGCGCTCTGCACGGCTCTCGCGAGCTCCGCGGCCAATGCGCTGACTAAGCCTTCGTCCTCGCCTTCGACCATGACCCGAATCAGGGGCTCGGTGCCGGAGGCGCGCAACAGCACGCGGCCGCGCGACCCGAGGCGCTGTTCCGCCTGCGCAACGCCGGCACTGACGGTCGAGTTCGCCGCGAAGTCGAAAGGCTGCTCGACCCGCACGTTGACGAGGTGCTGCGGGAACTTGTAGAAGCCGGACAGCTGCGCCTTCAGATCACCGCCGCTGTTTCGCAGGGCGGCGACCACTTGGAGCGCGGTAATGATGCCGTCGCCTGTTGTGGTGCGATCGAGGCAGAGCACGTGGCCGGAACCCTCACCTCCGATTGTTCCACGCACCTCGTGCAGGCGAGTCAGCACGTGGCGATCGCCTACCTTGGTGCGCTCGAAGGCAATACCGTGCTCCCGCAACGCGAGTTCGAGACCGAGGTTGCTCATCAGCGTACCGACCACCGGTCCGTTGAGTTCCCCTCGTCGCTGCCGGTCGAGGGCGAGCAGGTACACCATGTCATCGCCATCGATCAAGCTGCCGTCCGGGCCCACTAGGAGTACGCGGTCGCCGTCGCCATCGAAGGCGACACCGAGATCGGCGCCGACGGCGGTGACCGTAGTGCGCAGTCTGTCCGGAGCCGTTGAACCGCAGCCCTCGTTAATATTGCGGCCGTTGGGCGAGCAGCCAATGGTCATGACGTCTGCACCGAGGTCGGAAAACACGCGCGGCGCGACCTTGTAGGTAGCGCCATTGGCGCAGTCGACGACGAGGTTCAGGCCGCTGAAGTCCGCCTCACCCACGGATTGGCGGCAAAATGCGTGGTAGCGGTCGACCGCGTCGTAGCGGCGCTCCGCCCGGCCCAGGGACGTTGGGTCGTTGGTGGTGACCGGCTCTTCCAGGGCACGCTCGATGGCCGCCTCCGTGTGGTCCGATAGCTTGCTGCCCCGGTGGTCGAAGAACTTGATGCCATTGTCGATGTAGGCGTTGTGGGAAGCGCTGATCACCACACCGAAGTCGGCGCCGAGTGCTTTAGTTAGAAAAGCGATACCGGGCGTCGGCATCACCTGCAGCAACTTGACGTCGACACCCGCGGCGACAAAACCCGCCTCCAGCGCGGACTCGAACATGTAGCCGGACAGGCGCGGGTCCTTACCCACCACCACGCTGCCGCCGCCGGGCGTTAGCACACGTCCTGCTGCGCCCGCCAAGCGTACGGCGAAGTCCACCGTCATCGGCGCCTGGCCGACGCGCCCTCTTATTCCATCAGTGCCGAAGTATTTTCCCATAATCGCGAATCATAGCGGAGTTCACCCCCGTGCCCCGGCATACGGTCACAATCGCTGGCCTAGGGTAGGTGATTTAGCGTCCTCCAAATAAGAAAGCCGCCAGCGCCCGAAAGGGCACTGGCGGCTGACCTCGCGCGGTCGCTGCGCGCTGGGGCTACGGCTGGTTGCGCGTAGCCGTCGTCGTCGGTATCTCCCCCGCCGGCGCGGCAGGCGGCGACGGGTCACGGCGCGGCGGCGGCGGGCTTCCGCCACTCTCATCCCAGCCCTCGGGGGGACGGGGATCTCGGCCGTCCATGATATCCGCAATCTGATCTTCCCCGATGGTCTCGAACTTGATCAGCGCCTTCGCCATGGCGTCGAGCTTGTCGAATTTATCGGTGAGGATCTGCTTTGCTCGGTCGTAATTCCGATCGATGATGTCTCGCACCTCGACATCGATCGTATGCGCGGTCACGTCGGAGACCTGCTTGTGCTGCGTTACCGAGCGGCCGAGGAACACCTCACCGTCGTCTTCGCTGTAGGTTAGCGGTCCGAGCTTGTCCGACAGGCCCCACTTGGTGACCATGTTGCGTGCGATGTCGGTCGCTCGCTCGATGTCGCTGGATGCGCCCGTGGTGACCGCATCCGCCCCGAAGACCATCTCTTCGGCGAGGCGCCCACCGAACAGGCTCGATATCTGGCTTTCCAGACGGCGCTTGCTAGAGCTGTAGCGATCCTCCTCGGGCAGGAACATCGTGACCCCTAGGGCACGGCCGCGGGGGATGATGGTGACCTTGTAGACCGGATCGTGATCGGGAACGATCAGTCCCACGATGGCATGCCCTGCTTCGTGGTAGGCCGTCAGTTCCTTCTCTTTCTCGCTCATCACCATCGAGCGCCGCTCCGCGCCCATCATGATCTTGTCCTTGGCCCGGTCGAATTCGTCCATACCCACAATGCGCCGGTTGGCCCGCGCCGCGAATAGCGCAGCTTCGTTGACCAGATTGGCAAGGTCGGCCCCTGAGAACCCGGGCGTGCCTCGGGCGATGATTCCTGGGCGCACATCATCACCTACCGGAACCTTACGCATGTGCACGCGCAGAATCTGCTCGCGTCCGCGCACGTCCGGCAAGGGCACCACCACTTGGCGGTCGAAGCGACCGGGGCGCAGCAGTGCGGGGTCGAGCACGTCGGGCCGGTTAGTCGCCGCGATGACGATGATGCCTTCGTTGCCCTCAAAGCCATCCATCTCAACGAGTAGCTGGTTGAGGGTTTGTTCGCGCTCGTCGTGACCGCCCCCAAGGCCGGCGCCACGGTGTCGGCCGACGGCGTCGATCTCGTCGATGAAGATGATGCAGGGGGCGTGCTTCTTCGCCTGATCGAACATGTCGCGTACGCGGGACGCGCCCACGCCCACGAACATCTCGACGAAGTCTGAGCCTGAGATGGTGAAGAACGGGACCTTGGCCTCGCCGGCGATGGCGCGCGCCAAGAGCGTCTTACCGGTACCGGGAGAACCCACCATCAGCACGCCGCGCGGGATCTTGCCCCCGAGGCGCTGGAACTTGGCGGGGTCCTTGAGGAAATCAACGATCTCACTAACTTCTTCTTTGGCCTCCTCGACGCCGGCAACGTCACCAAAGGTCACGTTGACCTGATCTTCCCCCAGCAGGCGGGCCTTGCTCTTGCCGAAGGCCATCGCTCCTCGGCCGCCGGCGCCGCCTTGCATCTGGCGCATGAAATACACCCAGACCGCGATGAGCAGCAAGATGGGGAAGGAGGAGATAAACAGCTGTTGGAGCACGTTGGTACGCTGCGGCTCTGCGTGGCTGATCGCCACGTCGTTCTCCAGCAACTCGCCGATCAACGCTTCGTTGTTGGTCTCGGGACTGAAGGTGACAAACTGCCGGCTACCGCGCATGCGGCCCTGGATGGTGACGCCGTCGCTCTGGAACTCCACCTCTTGGACGTCACCAGATTCCACCCGTCGCACAAACTCCGAGTAAGAGATCTCCTGGGACGCGCGACTGGCGCTGCCGAAACTCGTAAAGACCGAGAACAGCACGACCGCGATCACTATCCAAAGGATGATGTTCTTAGTTAAGTCGTTCAAACGAAACTCCGTCGGGGATATGCCCGCAAAATCGCCTATCTGGCTGTTTAGACAGTACTACACGCTCAGGTTCTTCACCAGCGAAGCACCTACCGCGGCCGCCCTCACGCGCCCTTGAAATCGCGCGCCACGAGGTACATCTCTCGGCTGCGAGATCGCGACGCGGCGGGCTTTCGATTCTTCACAGCAGCAAACTGCTGGCGCACGGTTCGCAGATACTCGTCGAACCCTTCGCCCTGGAACAGTTTTACGATCAGGGCGCCCCCTGGGGCCAGGGTCCGCTGCGCAAAATCGAGCGCCAACTCCGCCAAGTACATAGCCCGCGGTTGATCAACTGCCCGCTGTCCGCTGAGATTGGGTGCCATGTCGCTCATTACAAGGTTCGCTGGCGCGCCGCCGAGGGCTTCAAGGACTGCGTCGAGTACGTCTTGCTCACGAAAATCCCCTTGCAGGAAGTGAACCCCGGCGATCGTCGGCATTTCGAGGAGGTCCACTGCCACCACCCGACCGTCGCCATCGAGCAACTTGGCGACGTGCTGGCTCCAACCGCCAGGTGCAGCGCCCAAGTCCACTACGTTCATGCCCGGGCGAATGAGGCGCTGGTTGTTGAGCAGTTCAGAGAGTTTGTAGAGGGCGCGGGAACGCGCGCCCTCTCGGTGTGCTCGCTTGACGTAGGGGTCCGACAGCTGCTCCTGCAGCCAGGTGCCGCGCCCTCGCCTCACGCCGTTGGCCACTAGCAAACCCTCAGCTATTGCCTTGCCTGGATCTTCGACCGCCACCCAACGGTGGATTCAGACAACACGAATAGCGCCGCGTACTTTAGAGGTACTCGACGCGCTCGATCTCGAAGACCCGAACGCCCCCCGGCGCCTGCACCTCGACCTCGTCGTCCTGATTCTTGCCGATGAGGGCGCGAGCGATAGGAGAACTCACCGAGATCAGACCCTGCTTTACGTCCGCCTCGTCCTCTCCGACGATGCGATAGACGCGTTTCTCATCTTCGTCTGGGTCGTACAGGTGCACCGTCGCACCGAACACCACGCGGCCGTTGTTGGTCATCTTAGTGACATCGATGATGTCCGCGAGGGACAGGGTGCTTTCGATCTCGGCGATGCGCCCTTCCATAAAGCTCTGTTGTTCGCGAGCCGCGTGATACTCGGCGTTCTCCTTCAGGTCGCCGTGCTCGCGGGCTTCGGCGATCGCCTCGATCACCCGCGGCCGATCCTCGTACTTGAGCTTGCGCAACTCCTCGCGCAGCAGCTCGGCGCCACGCGCCGTCAGGGGAACCTTCTTGGTCATTTCACCATCTCCCGGTGCAGATCCTGAAGGCGGTTGACCGCTGCGTCGTCGAGGTGATCGATCGCCAAGCAGGTCGCGCGCGCTGCGGACAACGTTGTGTAGTAGGTGACCTTGCGCAAGACCGCTTCGCGGCGGATCGACTGCGACTCACGAATGGCCTGCTTGCCCTCGGTTGTGTTGACGATCAAGCTGATGTCACCGTTCTTGATCGCGTCCACAATGTGCGGACGGCCTTCCATTACCTTATTGATTCGTTGGCATGGCAACCCTGCCTCGCCGAGCGCCTTGGCAGTGCCGGCCGTCGCCACCAGTTCAAAGCCGCGCTCGAGCAGCAGGCGCGCCAAGGCAATGGCGGCGGGCTTGTCCCGGTTGCGCACGCTGAGCAACGCCGCCCCGCCCCGGGGTACGACAACCCCGGAGGCGAGCTGTGCCTTCGCGTAGGCCTCTCCGAAGGATCCACCTGTGCCCATTACCTCGCCCGTCGACTTCATCTCCGGGCCAAGGATCGGGTCCGCCCCGGGGAACTTGGCGAAGGGGAACACGGACTCCTTCACCGAATAGTGCCGCGGCGCGTAGCGTAGGGGTACCCCTTGCGCCTTCAGGGACTGCCCTGCCATCACTCGCACGGCGACCTTCGCCAGGGGCTTGCCGATCGCCTTGGAGACGAACGGTACGGTGCGCGATGCACGAGGATTGACCTCGAGCACGTAGATGTCTTCGCCCTGTATTGCAAACTGGGTGTTCATCAATCCGCGCACGTTGAGAGCATTCGCGAGCATGGTCACCTGCTCCTCCAGTTGCTCGCATACGGCGTCACTGAGCGTCGCCGATGGCAAGGAGCAACCAGAGTCTCCCGAGTGCACACCTGCCTGCTCGATGTGCTCCATGATGCCGCCGATAAGCACATCCTCGCCGTCGTATACCGCGTCCACGTCCACCTCGACTGCCATGTCGAGGAAACTATCGAGCAGTACGGGGCTGTCGTTCGAGACGCGCACGGCCCACTGCATGTACTCAGCGAGCTCCTCGTTACTGAAGACGATCTCCATCGCGCGACCGCCCAGCACGTAAGACGGCCGCACCACCAAGGGGTAGCCCACCTGTGAGGCAGCTGCTAGGGCCTCTTCCACGGTTCTCGCGGTCTTGTTGCGCGGTTGCCGCAGGCCGAGCTCTTCGATGACCTGCTGGAAGCGGTCGCGATCCTCGGCCCGGTCGATGGCGTCCGGCGAGGTACCGATGATCGGTACCCCGGCTCGCTCCAGCGCGCGCGCCAGCTTCAGCGGCGTCTGCCCGCCGTACTGCACGACCACTCCCTTGGGCTGCTCTACGCGAACGATCTCGAGCACGTCTTCGAGGGTTAGGGGCTCGAAGTAGAGGCGGTCCGATGTGTCGAAGTCCGTGGACACGGTCTCGGGGTTGCAGTTGACCATGATGGTCTCGTAGCCATCCTCGCGCAGAGCCATCGCCGCGTGCACGCAGCAGTAATCGAACTCGATTCCCTGACCGATGCGGTTCGGGCCGCCTCCGAGGATCATGATCTTGCGCCTGTCTGTTGGCGCCGCCTCACACTCCTGCTCGTAGGACGAGTACAGGTAGGCCGTCGGTGAGGCGAACTCCGCGGCGCAGCTGTCGACCCGCTTGTACACGGGATGCACCCCTAGTGCGTTGCGCCGGACACGCACCGCGTCCTCGTCAGTGCCTAGCAAACGCGCAAGGCGGGCGTCGGAGAATCCGTCGCGCTTCAGGGCGCGAATCGCCGCAGCATCCAAGCTGTCTAGGGACTGGCTGCGTACGAAGCGCTCGTCGTCGATCAGCTCCTCCAGCTGGGCCAAGAACCACGGGTCTATCTGGCTCAGGGCCTGCACCTCATCGAAGCTGATGCCCACCCGCAATGCCTCGGCGACAAACCACAAGCGCTCGGGGCGCGCGATACGCAACTCGTAGCGAATCCTTCGCAGGGCGTCTTCGTCCACCTCGCCGCCGTCGATCATGTCGTCGAAGCCAGCCGCTCCCGTCTCCAATCCGCGAAGGGCCTTTTGCACAGACTCTTTAAAGGTGCGCCCGATCGCCATGACTTCGCCCACGGACTTCATCTGGGTGGTCAGGCTGGGGTTGGCCCCGGGGAACTTCTCAAAGGCGAAGCGCGGCACCTTGGTCACGACGTAGTCGATCGTCGGTTCGAAGGACGCGGGAATCGCATCGCCGGTGATCTCATTGCGTAGCTCGTCGAGCGTGTAGCCCACCGCGAGCTTCGCTGCTACCCGCGCGATCGGAAACCCCGTGGCCTTTGACGCCAAGGCTGAAGAACGCGAAACCCGAGGGTTCATCTCGATCACGAACATGCGCCCATCCGCGGGGTTTAAGGCGAACTGGACATTCGAGCCGCCAGTCTCCACGCCGACCTTGCGCAGCACCGCCAGCGATGCGTCGCGCATGCGTTGGTACTCCTTGTCCGTGAGCGTTTGCGCAGGGGCGATGGTGATCGAGTCGCCCGTGTGCACGCCCATTGGGTCGAGGTTCTCGATGGCGCAAACAATGATGCAGTTGTCGTTGCGATCGCGCACGACCTCCATCTCGTACTCTTTCCAGCCGAGCACCGACTCCTCGATCAGTACCTCCGTGGTCGGTGACAGATCCAAGCCGCGCTCGACGATCTCGACAAACTCCTCGCGATTGAAGGCCACGCCGCCACCGCTGCCCCCGAGCGTGAAGCAGGGACGTATCACCGTCGGGTAGCCTATGTTGGCCTGCGCCTCGAGCGCTTGCTCCAGGTTGTGGGCCATGTGCGAGTGAGGCGACTCGAGTCCTATCTCCGCCATCGCCCGGCGGAACAAATCCCGATCCTCGGCCATATCGATGGCCTCGGAGGAGGCGGCGATCATCTCCACTCCGTAGCGTTCGAGCACCCCCTCGCGCGCCAAATCCAAGGCGCAGTTAAGTGCGGTCTGCCCGCCCATAGTGGGCAGCAACGCGTCCGGCTGCTCCTTGGCGATCACGCGCGCAATGGCGGTCCAGTGCAGAGGCTCGATGTACACCGCGTCGGCGGTCTCCGGGTCCGTCATGATCGTCGCCGGATTGGAATTGACCAAGATGACCCGATAACCCTCTTCGCGCAGGGCGCGGCACGCCTGCGTGCCAGAGTAGTCGAACTCGCAGGCCTGCCCGATGACGATCGGACCAGCGCCGATGATCAGGATGCTCTCGATATCAGTGCGACGCGGCATCGGTGCCCTCCTCCATGGCCTTGGCGAAACGCTCAAAAAGAGGCCGTATGTCATGCGGCCCCGGACTCGCCTCCGGATGTCCTTGAAAACCGAAGGCAGGCACATCGACGAACTCGATGCCCTGCAGCGACTGATCGAAGAGGGATCGGTGGCTAACGCGAACGTTCGCTGGCAGGCTCTCCTCATCGACAACGAAGCCGTGGTTCTGGCTGGTGATGTACACGCGGCCGCTAGCGGTTTCTAGCACGGGGTGGTTCGCCCCGTGATGGCCGAACTTCATCTTTCGCGTGCGCGCGCCAGCGGCAAGGCCGAGCAGCTGGTGACCAAGGCAGATGCCGAAGGTGGGTAGGCCGCGTGCCAAGACCTCGCGAATGGTGCGTATGGCGTAGTCGCAGGGTTCCGGGTCGCCGGGGCCGTTAGAGAGGAAGATCCCCTGGGGCTGCAGATCGAAGATCTCCTGAGCGGAGGATTGCGCCGGCACGACGGTCACTTCGCACCCCGCGTCGTGGAGGAGCCGCAGGATGTTGCGCTTGACGCCAAAGTCGAAAGCCACGACGCGGTGGCGGCGAGTGGGTTCGGCCACCTGCTCGTCCTGCGAATGGCGCCAGGCGCCCTCGGTCCAGGAGTACGGTTCCCGCGTACTCACGACCTTGGCCAGGTCCATCCCGGACAGCCCGGCGAACTCGCGGGCCGAGGCTAGCGCGCGCGCCGTGGCCGCGCTGCCCACACCGTCGACGATGCACCCCGCCTGGGCCCCATGCTCTCGGATATGCCGAGTAAGTGCGCGCGTATCAACGTCGCTGATAGCCGTGACTTGTTGCTCGCGCAAGAACTCCTGCAGGGAACTCGTCGCGCGCCAATTGGAATGGCGCCTGGGCAGGTCACGTACGATCAGGCCGGCAGCCTGCACGTGGCCGCTCTCCATATCCTCGGGAGTCGCCCCCGTGTTGCCGATATGCGGCTGAGTCAGCGTGACCAGCTGGCGCGCATAGGAAGGATCGCTCAGGATCTCCTGGTAGCCCGTGCAAGCGGTGTTGAACACCACCTCGCCAACAGCCTCGCCAGGCACACCGCCTAGGCGGCCGCAAAACACCGTGCCATCTGCCAAAGCCAGCGTTGCAAGCTGATTCAAAACACGTCTCCTCCGTGGAAGGGGATGGGCGGCACCGGCGCGCTCTCGCGTTTCGCATCGGCCTGTCAACTAGCCGGGCATACGAAAGCGGGAGGACCCCGGATGGAGCCCTCCCGCACTGATTCGCTCAGGTACGTCGCGCGGCGACATCCTGAGGAGTGGATGATACGGCAGCACCGCCGATGGCGCCAGAGAAGAGCGTTACAAGGCTGCCTGGACGCCGGCCGAACTAGAGGCTGAGCACGTCGCTCATCTGGTAGCGACCTGGTGGCCGTCCGACCAGCCAGCGCGCCGCGAGAACGGCACCGCGCGCAAAGCCGTCGCGGCCGCCGGCGCGGTGAGTCAACTCCAAGCGCTCGCCGTCGCCGGCGAAGGTCACCGTGTGCTCACCGGCGACGTCGCCACCCCGGCTCACCGCCATCCCGATCGTGCCCGCCCTGCGCTGTCCGGCACGATCTGCTTTCGGCACGTCTAGGGGGTCGCCGCGCGCGGCAGCGATCTCCTCCGCGAGCATCCACGCTGTCCCTGAGGGGGCGTCGCGCTTGCTGCGGTGGTGCCACTCGTGGATCTCCGCGTCGTAGTCCGCAGCGGATAGGTGGGTGGCGACGGTGCGCAGCGCCAAAGCTAGCAAGTTGACCCCGAGGCTCATATTCCTGCCGTGAAGGATGGCAACGCGCTGTGCGGCCTCGTCGAGCGCGGCCGTGGCGGCAGCGTCAAGACCCGTCACACCGCTCACCAACGCACAGCCCGCGCGGGCGCAGGCGGTTGCGTAGGCGGGGGTGGCTGCGGGCAGGCTGAAATCGATGGCGACATCGGCATGGGCAATCGCATCAGCAGGTTTGTTCACCGTCGCTACTGCGCCGCCCGTCTCCGCGGGGAGTGCAAACAATTCGCCTAAGGACTTTCCGAGGGCTACGCTCTCACGCGAAACGCAGGCGCCCGCGAGTTGGACCCTGGGGTGCTGGGCGGCGATAGCTCGCGCCACCGCCGCTCCCATCCGACCAGACGCGCCGAACAGCGCGATACGTACTGGTGCAGACGTAGGTTCGCTCAGATCAGGACCGGAGGTCATCGAAGAATTCTTTCACGCCGTCGAGCCAGCCGCGAGATCGGGGGCTATGGCGCCCCGTATCCTCCTGCAGGGACTCATCGAACTTGCGTAGTAGATCCTTCTGATGGCCCGTAAGGTTGACGGGGGTCTCTACGGTGACGCGGCAGTAGAGGTCTCCTGTACCGCCTCCGCGCACTGGACGTACGCCCTTTCCACTCATGCGAAAGACGCGTCCTGCCTGCGTTCCCACTGGTACCTTCAGCGAAACGGGCCCAGACAGTGTGGGCGCTTCCACCTGCCCACCGAGCACGGCCGTCGCGTAGGACACGGGAATCTCGCAATGAAGGTCGCGCCCATCGCGAGTGAACAAGGGGTGCTCCTTGGTGCGGACCTCGACGTAGAGATCGCCCGGCGGGCCGCCATTGCGCCCAGTCTCGCCTTCGCCCGACAAGCGAATTCGATCGCCGTCATCGACTCCCGCAGGCACCTTGACGGAGAGTCTACGCACATGTTCGACGCGGCCGGTGCCGTCACAGGTCCGACAGGGATCGGTAATGCGCACGCCGCGGCCACCGCAGCGCGGGCAAGGCTGCTGCAGCGAGAAGAACCCTTGCTGAACGCGCACTGTGCCGCGTCCGCCGCAATAGTCGCAGGTCTCCAGCTCGCTGCCTGGCTCTGCCCCTGCCCCGTCGCAGGTCGGGCACTGCTCTGTCGTTGGCACCTCAATCTCTACGGTGGTGCCGAAAGCGGCCTCTTCCAGCTCGAGCTCGAGGTCGTAGGCGATGTCCGCACCGCGCATGACACGCGACCTTCGCCCGCCTCCGCCGCGACGGGCACCGCCGCCGAATACGTCACCGAAGATCTCGTTGAACACGTCGTTGAGATCCTCGAAGCCGCCGCCGCCGCCACCACCGGGGCCGCCCATGCCCCCGTTAAGGGCAGCATCACCGAAGCGGTCGTAAGCTGCCCGCTTCTCGGCATCGCTAAGCACGTCGTAAGCCTGTTTGACCTCTTTGAAGCGGTTCTCAGCCTCTGCATCATCCGGATTGCGATCCGGATGATGCTTCATCGCGAGGCGCTTGAAGGCCTTGCGGATCTCGTCCGCGGTGGCGGTGCGCGAGACACCGAGCGTTTGGTAGAGATCTGCTGCCATCTAGTTAGTCGCCCCGCCTTACCGCTTAATCGGCCTACTTGCGCTCTTCCGTCTTGAGCTCTTCGAACTCCGCGTCGACCACATCTTCCGCGTCGGCCTTGGCGCCGCCCTCGGCAGTCTCTTCGGCCGCCGCCTCACCGTCACCCTCGGTAGCGGCGTAGGCACGCTGCGCGATGTCGCCGGACGCCGCCGCCAGCGCCTGAGTCTTCTCCTCGATGGCGTCCTTGTCATCGCCTTCGATAGCGGTCTTGAGCTCGGCGATCGCCCCGTCGATCTTGCCCTTCTCCTCCTCGCTGACCTTGTCGTCACCGAGTTCCTTTATGGCCTTCTCGACGCCGTTGACCATCGTCTCGGCCTGGTTGCGGGCGTCGACGAGCTCACGGAACTTGCGGTCTTCGTCAGCGTGCAGCTCAGCGTCCTTCACCATCTGCTCGATCTCTTCATCGGACAGACCGCTGGATGCTTTGATGACGATGTTCTGTTCCTTGCCCGTCGCCTTGTCCTTGGCCGACACGTTGAGGATACCGTTGGCGTCCAGGTCGAAGCTCACCTCGATCTGAGGAATGCCGCGTGGAGCCGGCGGAATATCCGACAGGTCGAACTTGCCGAGGGACTTGTTGTCGTCCGCGCGCTCGCGCTCACCCTGCAAGACGTGAATGGTCACGGCCGTCTGGTTGTCATCGGCGGTGGAGAACACCTGCTGGGCCTTGGTCGGGATCGTCGTGTTCTTCTCGATCAGCTTGGTCATGATGCGACCCTGCGTCTCGATGCCGAGCGACAGCGGCGTCACATCGAGGAGCAGCACGTCCTTCACGTCGCCGGCGAGCACGCCCGCCTGGATCGCGGCACCGACGGCCACAGCCTCGTCGGGGTTCACGTCCTTGCGCGGCTCACGGCCGAAGAAGTCCTGCACCGCGTCCTGCACCTTAGGCATGCGGGTCTGACCGCCGACCAGGATGACCGCGTCCACGTCCTTCACGCCGAGACCGGCGTCCTTCAGGGCGATCTTGCACGGCGCCATCGTGCGCGTGATCAGATCGTCCACCAAAGACTCCAGCTTGGCACGACTCAGCTTGATGTTGAGGTGCTTCGGTCCGGAGGCATCAGCGGTGATGTACGGCAGGTTGACCTCCGTCTGCTGCGAGGAGGACAGGGCGATCTTGGCCTGCTCTGCCGCGTCCTTCAGGCGCTGCATGGCCAGGGGATCCTTGCGGATGTCGATGCCCTGGTCGCTGTGGAAGCTGTCCGCTAGGTAATCGATGATGCGCTTGTCGAAGTCTTCACCGCCGAGGAAGGTGTCACCGTTGGTGGCCAGTACTTCGAACTGGTGCTCGCCGTCTACTTCGGCGATCTCGATGATGGACACATCGAAGGTGCCGCCGCCGAGATCGTACACCGCGATCTTCGAGTCACCGCGCTTTTTGTCCATGCCGTAGGCAAGGGCCGCTGCGGTGGGCTCGTTGATGATGCGCTTGATTTCCAGGCCGGCGATCTTGCCCGCGTCCTTGGTGGCCTGGCGCTGGGAGTCGTTGAAGTAAGCGGGCACGGTCACGACCGCCTCGGTGATCGTCTCACCCAGGTAGTCCTCGGCCGTCTGCTTCATCTTCATGAGCACGCGCGCCGAGACCTCGGGCGCTGCCATCTTCTTGCCCTGGGCCTCGACCCAGGCGTCGCCGTTGTCCGCCTTGACGATCTTGTAGGGCACCAGGTCGATGTCCTTCTGCACCACGTCGTCTTCGAAGCGACGACCGATCAGGCGCTTGATGGCGAACAGGGTGTTCTCAGGGTTGGTGATGGCCTGGCGCTTTGCCAGCTGGCCGACCAGCACCTCGTCGTCCTTGAAAGCGACGATGGAAGGCGTCGTGCGATCGCCCTCGCTATTTTCGATGACCTTGGCCTGGCCGCCTTCCATGACGGCGACGCAGGAGTTGGTGGTACCAAGGTCAATACCGATGATCTTGCCCATGTGTAAGTCGCTCCGCTCTATGCGATTTGGTTCAAAACTAGCAATTAGATGAGGGCGTTAGCGGCGGCTTCAAGCCGCGCGGTCAGCCCTCGTCGTCGGGGGTGGGTGCGTCGTTGGTCGGTGCCGGGGCCGGCTTGCCCACCATCACACGAGCGGGCCGCAGCACCCGGTCGTGTAGCAGGTAGCCCTTCTGGATGACCGCTATGACCTTCTCTTCGGTGAGATCGGGCACTTCCTGCATGGCCATGGCTTCGTGCTGGCGAGGATCGAAGGGCGCATCCGCTGGATCGATCACCGTGAGGCTGGCTTTCTCGAAGGCCTGCTCGAGCTGGCGCAGCGTCGCTTCCATGCCTTCCTGGAGAGACTCAACGGTGGGTTCGGATGCCGCGGCGGCTAGGCCCATCTCCCGGCTGTCCTTTACGTTCAGCATGTCACCCGCGAAGCGATCGACCGCGAACTTGCGCGCCTTCTCCTCGCGCTCTACGGCGCGCTTGCGCAGGTTTTGCAGCTCGGCGGCCTCGCGTAAGAACTTGTCGTGATTTTGCTGAGCCTCCTGGCGTGCGCTGTCACGTTCCTGGCGCAGCACCTCACGCTCGTCGGCGCTGCCCGGCGCGGGAGCGCCGGCGGCGGCGGTGCCTTCCGCGGTCCCTGCCGCCTCGACAGAATCGGGCGTCGCTCCGCCCGGGGTGGACTCGTTCGTCATCCCTCACTCCAAAAATTCGACGCAAGCCTGCCCGTCCCTCGGATCCCTTCAAGACCCGTCGAGCGGCCGGTGCAGGGCGAGGTGGAGATTCAGCCGCCGGATTTCAAGGCGGCGCCGAACAATCGTGCCGTGATATCCACGATGGGGATGACTCGCTGGTAGGCCATGCGGGTGGGACCGATGACACCGAGCACCCCAACGACTTCACCGTCGAGCGTGTACGGCGCGCTTACCACGCTACAGCCGTCTAGGAAATTGTGGCCCGATTCCTGGCCGATGAAGATTTGAACGCCGTCGGCCGTGAGGCTCTGATCGAGCAGGTGAAGCACGTCCTGCTTGCGGGTGAAGGCCTCGAAGAGCTCGCGCAGGCGCTCCGTGCTGGACAGCTCCTGAAAGCCCATCAGATTGGTCTGGCCAGCGAGCACGTAGTCGCCGCCGGTGCTTGCCTGTTCACCGCCGTCCAAAGCGCGATGGGCAATCTGGATGGCATCGAGCATGGCCGCATTCATGGAATCACGCGCCGTCTGGAGCTCCTCGATCAGCGCTTGGCGCACCTGCATGAGGTCCTTGCCAGCAAACTGCTCATTGAGGTAGTTGGCGGCGCGACGCAGCTCCGACTCGGAGTACTCGCGATCGAGCTGGAGGATCCGGTTCTGCACCTCCTTGGAGTTGATCACGAGGATCGCGAGGATGCGACTGCCCGAGAGCGGCAGGAACTCGATCTGGCGGAGGGATGCGTGGCGCGTGACCGGCAGAGACACGATACCCGCCAGGTGGGTGATGTCCGACAGCAGGCTCGATGCGGAGTCGGCGAGTTGGTCACGGGAGGCGAGATCCGGATCCAGAGCGCGCTGAAGGCGATCGAGCTCTAGCTGGTCAGGCGGACTCACGGTGACCAGCGTGTCCACGAACAATCGGTAGGCCTTGGCCGTGGGCACACGGCCGGCGGAGGTGTGAGGCGAATCTACATAGCCCATCTCCTCGAGATCGACCATGACGTTGCGGACGGTGGCGGCACTCAAGGACAGGTCGGAGTTGCGTGACAGGGTGCGCGAGCCGACTGGCTGCCCTTCACGAATGTGCGACTCGACCAGCGTCTTCAACAGCCGGCGAGCACGCTCACTCAGTTCGGGGTTATCGTTAGGGTCGCTCATGTTGCTCCGTGCTGCTCAGGCCTGCCGCCTCGTTCGCCCCGGGTCCCTGGGGGACACTAACGCCGCTGCCGCGCGAGTCGCTGGGACGTTATTCGCGTCCATGCAGCGCGTCAAGCAACTGCTGAGCATAAGTCATGGTGCCCGGGGTTGCCCGCACAGCCCCGTTGAGCGGTGGTGTTGGTGCCGCGTTGCGCCTAGACTGCGCCTCTCGACGATTCCCGGTGGTTATGGTCAACCGTTTCAATCAAATAGCGCTGCTCGGTCGCTACGAGGACGAACGCGTCGGCGCCCCAATGGAGGCCCTTGCCCGGCATCTGCGGGGGCGTGGCGTCACGGTTCGCGCTGAAGATGCCGTCGCCCACCACATCGGCGCCTTGGCGAGTGGAAACGCCGAACGCACGGTCGCCGAGGCGGACCTCGCAATCGCTATTGGCGGCGACGGCACCATGCTCTATGCCGCCCCGCTGGTAGCCCGTCACAACGTGCCCATCCTCGGCGTCAATCGGGGCCGCCTTGGATTTCTCGCCGACCTCGGTCCCGAAGAGATGGTGGAAGGCGTGAACGACGTGCTAGCGGGGCGCTACACGGTGGTCACGCGACTCATGCTCAACGCCTACCTGCCCGGCAGTGCGAACCCGGCTGGCATTGCGCTCAACGATGTAGTTCTGCAAAAGGTCGACGTCGGCCGCATGCTCGAGTTCGAGACCTGGATTGACGGCGGCTTCGTCAACACGCACGGGGGCGACGGCTTGATCGTCGCCTCGCCCACAGGGTCTACGGCGTACGCGCTGTCGTGCGGAGGCCCAATCTTGGCGCCGCAGCTAGATGCCATGGTGCTCGTGCCGGTTTGTCCCCACACGCTCAGCGACCGACCGATCGTGATCCCGAGCGGCCAAACCGTGGAGCTACGCCTCGGGCACCGGCGCGAGGGCGATGCGCAGGTCACCGCCGACGGCCACCTACTCGGCCGCCTGGGGCCGGGCGAGTCTCTGCGCATCGGCGCGGCGGAACAACGCGTCACCCTCATCCATCCCCCACGTCACGACTACTATCAGATGCTGCGCCAGAAACTGCGCTGGGGCCGTGGCCGCCACGCACGCCCCGGCGACGTCTAGCAGCGAGACCGACCGTGCTCGTAGAGCTGCACATTCGCCACTTCGCGATCATCGACGAGCTCCACCTCGAGCTCGGCCCTGGCCTCACGGTGATGACCGGTGAGACCGGCGCTGGCAAGTCGATCCTGGTCGACGCACTGGGGCTGATCGCCGGCGGACGCGCCGATGCAGGGATGATCCGCCACGGCGCTGAGCGCGCCGAGATCACCGCCAGCTTTGCGATCGCGGCGCAGTCGGCAGTCGCCGCCTGGCTTGAGCATCACGACATCGCCGCGGAGGACGGTGAGTGCGTGGCGCGCCGTGTGATCACGGCCACTGGACGCTCGCAGGCCTACCTTGGGGCAAGCCGAGTTCCTGCCGCGACCCTCGGCAGCTTCTGCGAGCAGCTCCTCAACATCCACGGGCAACAGGCTAATCAGGGGCTGCTCCAGCGCGCCACTCAGCGGCGCGCCCTAGACATGCTCGGCAAGCTAAGCACGCCCGCGGCCCAGCTGCGCACTCGCTGGGAACGCTGGCGCCAGGCCCGCGCTGCACTCGATGACCTGCTGGCCCAGCAGGAGACGCTCAGTCAAGCCGATCTCGAGTTGCTGCACCATCAGGTGCAAGAGCTCGAAGCCCTCGCCGTCCAGGACGGGGAGGTCGAGAGCCTTGAGGCCGAGTTGCGCGTGCTCGGCTCGGCTGGCGAGGTCATCCAGAACGCCGAGCTTGCACTCGCCGCGCTCAGTGCTGAGCCCTCGGGGGCCAACGAAGCTCTCGCCAAGGCCAGCCGCGAGCTGAAGGCCGGTGCGAGCGTCGATCCGCGCCTCGGCGATATCGCTCAAGTACTCGACGAGGCGCAGATCCAGCTAACGGAAGCTATCGGCTCACTCGAGCGCTACCTTACTGACATCGACGCTGACCCGGAGCGCCTAGCAGCCGTCGAGCAGCGCTTGGGCTCCATCGATGACATCGCGCGCAAGCATCGCGCACGCAGCAGTGAGCTGGGGGAAGTACTGGACCGCCTGAGCACGCGGCTCGCCGCCAGCCAGGACATGGAAGGTACGCTGCGCGACGCCGAGGAACGCCTCGGCGGCGCCGACCGAGCCTATCGCAAGGCGGCACGTACGCTCCACGAGGCGAGGCGCAAGGCTAGCCGGAAAGTGCAGCAGACGGCGCAAGGGATCATCCGGTCGCTCGGCTTAGGCAACGCTACGTTTCAAATCGGGGTGCACCACCAGGAAGACGGCACGCCCACTAGCCATGGTCTGGACGATGTCACTTTCGGGATCAGCACTAACCCCGGTCAGCCGCCCGGCCCTTTGGACAAAGTCGCCTCCGGGGGCGAGCTCTCGCGCATCGCGCTCGCCCTCGAAGTGCTCGCCGCCGAGAGCTCAGTGGTGCCCTGCCTCGTCTTCGATGAAGTCGATACGGGGGTTGGCGGGGGCGTGGCTGAGATCGTTGGCCGTTGCCTGCGTCAACTTGGCGCATCGCACCAGGTTCTATGCGTTACCCATTTGCCGCAGGTGGCCAGTCAGGCACATCACCACCTTCGCGTGACCAAGCAGGTGAAGTCGGGGCACACGAACACCCGCCTCGAGGCCTTAGAGCACGACGATGCTATCAATGAGCTAGCTAGGATGTTAGGTGGCGTGGAGATTACGGCAACGACGCGAGCCCACGCGCGGGAGATGCGCGAGCAGGCGCAGGAGGGCATCTAGCTCGCGCACGTAGTGTGCTCGGGTAGGTTGGCGTCGTCGGCCCGAGCTGGCGGCCCACGCGTCTCCGACCGGGGGGACCCGGCACCCAAAACGCCCAGCCTGGTACAAGGGGGAGGTGACGTCCTGCGCAAATCAGTGCCCGCGTCTCCGCGTCTCTCCTCGGCCGTTGCGCGATGGCGGCAGCTCACCACCCGCCGCCGGCGCCCGTGGAACGAAGCCCGTCCGGCAGGGTCCCAGCGCAGACCGAGGTCCTGTATATTCGTGCGCCTATGAACGACCGACTGTCCCACTTTCCGCGAAGCGAGCACCGGTCTCGCCCCGCGGCAATCGCCTTCGGCGCGGCACTAGCGCTGCTCCTGCTGCAGGGTTGCGCCTACCGCATCACCATCCAGCAGGGCAACTTCCTGGATGAGGAGCTGATCAACCAGGTGGAAATGCAGATGTCGCGCAAACAGGTGCAATTCCTGCTGGGCACGCCGATGATCGAAGACCCCTTCCACGCCGAGCGTTGGGACTATTTGTATTACGTCATCAGCGGACGCCGCCGACGCGTTGAGCAAGGCCACTTCGTGGTCTACTTCGAGGACGATCGTGTGAGCAACGTCGAGCGCTTCACCGACCCCAAGGGCTGATCTGTCGTGTCAGCGCCGCGGCTTGCGCACCTGGCCGCCCGACATTGTCTCTCCGGAGGCCACGCGCCGTCGTCGATTGCTCTTCGGGTCCACCTCCAGAGGGCGGTAGATCTCCACTCGGTCGCCGTCGGCCAACACCATCGCCCCGTCGATCTGATGCCCGTAGACACCCAGGGGAGCACGCTCGATCGCGTGCTCGGGTAAGGCCTGCTTCAGCCCAGAGCGTGCCACCGCCTCCTGCGCAGTACTCCCTTTCGGCAGTTTGAGCGCGACGCGGTGCTGCACGTCCGGCAGCGCGAATACGACCTCCACGGCGATCAACTTCTCTTCCTGCTCGCTCATTGCGACCCACGCTCAGGTGGTGATGCCCGGCGTTGTGACCGCGTTGAGAAACACGATCGCTACGCCCGCCGGCGCCACGAAGCGCGCGAGGAAACGCCAAATCGAGTAGGCAATAGGCGAGACGTCGTCATCCAACTCCTCGGCGCTGGAGTTCCCGCACATTACCCAGCTCGCGAACCAGGTGATCGCCAAACCCACCAGGGGCAGCAGAATGTTGACGGTTACGTGCTCGAGATTGTTGTAAAGCGTGCCCTGCCAAAAGCGCACCTCCGCCAGCATGTTGAAGGAGAAGATTGTCAGCAGGCCGAGTGACCAGACCACCGCGCCTAGGCCGATCGTTGCCCACGCGCGCGGTACGCGCGTGGTCTCCGTAAGCCACGCCACTGCCGGCTCTAGCAGGCCGATGGCCGAGGTGAGCGCCGCCGTCGTCAGCACCACGAAGAAGAAGGCGCCAAACATGGCCCCCAGCTCCATGCGACCGAAGGCGAGAGGTAGGGTCTCGAACACGAGCCCAGGTCCCGCCGCTGGGTCTAAGCCAAAGGCGAATACCAGAGGAAACACCACCAGGGTAGCCAGTAGCGCAACGAGCGTATCTACCATCACAACGGCGACGGAAGTGGCGGTAATCGACGCGTCCTTAGGCAGGTAGGCGCCGTAGGCCATCACCGCGCCCATGCCGAGGCTCAATGTGAAGAAGGCATGCCCCAAGGCCACCAGGGCACCTTCGGCGCTGAACTGCTTGAAGTCGGGCTTGAACAGAAAGCGAATCGCCTCACCGAGCTCTCCGGTGCTGGCAGCGAAGCTAACCAGAATGAAGAGCAAGAGCAGCAGCAGCGGCATGAGGATTCGTACCGCCCGCTCCAGGCCATCGCGGACGCCATTGGCCACGATCAAGATCGTGATCCCCATGAACACCGTGTGCCAAAGGATCAGGCGCGGCCAATCGCCGGTAAGTGCCTGGAAGCTGGCGGCCACCACCTGCGGCTCACTGTCCGTGAAGCTCCCGCGCGCCGTTTGCACGACGTACTCAAGCGACCACCCTGCCACCACCGAGTAGAAAGAGAGAATCACGAACCCGGAGATCACACCCGCAAGACCCACAAGGCGCCACCAGTGGTTGCTCGCCTCCTCTTCCCCAAGCAAGCGCATGGTGGCGATAGGGTTGCGTCGCCCGCGACGGCCCAGCATCACCTCGGACACCATCATTGGCAGGCCGATGGCGAACACGCAGAGCAGATAAAAGAAAACGAAGGCGCCGCCGCCGTACTCGCCGGCAATGTATGGAAACTTCCAGAGGTTGCCGAGACCGACTGCCGACCCGGAGACCGCAAGCACGAAGGCGGTGCGCGAAGACCAGAGCCCTTGAAGGGAGGTGCGGGAATTTGCAGACATGACGCCTGACGGCAGTGTCGTGGGTGTCGGCCGCAGCCAGGTGACGGCGGATTCTGCGCCTTTTGCTGCGGAGTAACAACTGGCTGCCCGGCGTATACTTCCGCCATGGCTGGAAAGAAAAACAAAGGGGGCGCGAAGGCGCCGTCCCGGGTCATTGCGCGCAACAAGCGCGCCACCCATGACTACCACGTGGAGCGCCGCTTTGAGGCGGGCCTGTCGCTTCTGGGTTGGGAGGTGAAGAGCCTCCGCGAGGGGCGTGCGCAGATCACCGAGAGCTACGTGCTGCTCAAGGATGGCGAGGCGTGGTTGTTCGGAGCACGCATTTCACCGCTGCTGTCCGCCTCGAGCCACGTGATACCAGATCCAGGAAGATCGCGTAAGCTGTTGATGCACAGACAGGAACTCAACTCCCTAATCGGCTCTGTTGAGCGCAAGGGATACACGCTGGTTCCCCTTCAGCTTCACTGGAACAACGGAAAAGTAAAGCTGGAACTTGGGCTTGCGATCGGCAAGAAGAAACACGACAAGCGAGCAGCGGAAAAGGACCGAGATTGGCAGCGGGACAAGGAGCGCCTAAAAATCTCTAGATAACAATAGCTTAAGAGCTTAATCTCAGATGCTTCTCATGCCAAGCCGGTCCTGGCGTTGATCCGGCGGGCAGTGGGCGACCCCCTGCGGTGTCTCCAATCCGACCCCACTACTCCTCCAATCTCGTGGCCGAACGCTTGAAATGTGTGCGCAGCGCCCTAAGCTAGCAGGCACTGGGGGCGACCTGGCTTCGACGTGGGTCGCGAAACTCCGGGTGCATGCCGAGGTGCAGAGTGCCTCGATAAATACGCTGCAAATCGATTAGTTGCCAACGACGACAACTACGCACTCGCTGCCTAAAAAACAGTAGATTGCCTTTCGCCCCTCGCGTGCCTGTGCGCGGTGGAATCGAGAGTCATTTTTCACAGGATCGCGCCAACGTTTGTTCAGGGCGAAACGCGTTAAACCCCTACTGGACTGGCTAGTGGTTTTCCCTGCTCATCGGGTAGCTGCTCGCGAGATCAAAAGGTGAGATAAGCATGTAGAGCTCGGGGCAGAGGGCTTGCGGACGCGGGTTCGATTCCCGCCGCCTCCACCATCTTTGCGAACCAGGCCGCTCCAGGACGGCCCTCCTCGTTTCTAGCCTGCCCATCCACCGCGCGCTGTGCGCGTTCAAGCACAACGACTCGGCGACACCTCAACATCGGCCAGCCGCTGCCGACTCAGTAGCTGTGCGTACAAGCCCGACCCCTGCGCCAGCAGCTGCTCGTGCGTTCCCACCTGCGCGATTCGCCCCTCTTCCATTACCACGAGGCGATCGACGTGTGCCACTGTGGAGAGGCGGTGCGCAATCACGATGGTGGTCCTCCCGATCATGAGCCGCTCCAATGCCGCCTGCACCTTCCCTTCGCTCTGCGAGTCCAGGGCGCTGGTCGCCTCGTCTAGGATCAGAATGCTAGGGTCTGTGAGCAATGCTCGAGCGATGGCGACGCGTTGCTTTTGGCCGCCCGACAGCTGCAGACCACGATGCCCCACCTGGGTTGCATAGCCATCGGGGAGCTCGCAGACGAAGCTGTGCACGTTGGCGTCGATTGCCGCTGCCAAGAACCGCTCCTCGTCGATCGCCTGCGCCTCGCAACCGTAGGTGATGTTCTCCCGGATGGTACCGGTGAACAACACAGGCTCCTGCTCCACCACCGCAATGCGAGCGCGCAGGGCGGCGAGATCCATGTCCCGCACCTCCATGTCGCCGACACACAAGCGCCCTTCGCTCGGGGGATAGAAGCCGAGCAATAGGTTGACCACGGTGCTCTTGCCCGATCCCGACGGCCCAATCAACGCCACCTTCTCTCCTGGGGCGACGGACAGGGTCACGTCAGCCAACGCGCGATGCTTGGGGCGAGTGGGGTAAGCGAAGGAGACGGACGCAAACTCGATCCCACCGCTCGACGCCGCTCGCAGCGACCGCGCGTGGCCCCTCTCACATCCACTCCCCTCGCCTTCCTGGGCCTCGCGTAGCAACTCAAACGCGCGCTCGGTCGCGCCCACCGACTGCATCCATTGACCCCACAGTGTGCTCAGCGTGCCGATCGCGCCGGCCGCCATGTTCGCGTACAAGACGAAGCCGGCGAGATCCCCCACGCTGATGGTGCCAGTGGCTACCATGCGCCCCCCCAACCACAGGGTGATCAGCAAGGCGCCGCCCTGGACGAGGGCATTGACCCCCTGCACGCCCGCGAACATGCGATTGCAGGCGAGAGAGTGCTCGAGTGCCATCTCGGTCGCGGCAGCGTACCTAGAAGTTTCGTTCGCCTGTTGCGCAAAGGCGTGCACAACGCGCACGTTAGAGAGGGTCTCCTGCGCTTGTTGCGCACAGGCCGCCAGGCGGTCCTGGCGCGCCACGGAGTGCGATTTGATCTGTGAGCCAATCCAGCGGGCGGACAGAATTACCGCTGGCGCGATCAACATGATTAACCCAGTCAGTTGAGGCGATAGGATTAACAGCATGGTGATGCTGCCCACTGCCATCAGCGCGGTCTGCACGAACAGAGCCGTCTCGACCGTAAGCGTCGACTGGATCTTCTCCACGTCGGAGGCGAGGCGATTGGTAAGATCGCCAACGCTCTCTCGGTCGAAGAAGGCGATCTCGCGACGTAGCATCGCGGCGTAGAGGCGCTTGCGGAGCGTTGCGACAATCCTCGATCCGGTAGACGCGAACAGGTAGTACTGCCCGCTCGCCGCCGCCGTTTGCACCGCTAGCGCCAGGGCCCCGAGGAGCAGTGCGGAGCCCAGCCATGCAAGCTCTTGGTGGACGATGACCTGATCGATGAACCACGAGAACACTAGCGGATAGGCGAGCTGTGCGCCCGATGCGATCACCAACAGCGCAAGTCCGCCAAGCAGCGGCCAACGAAACTCGTCCAGCAGTCCCAGGCGACTGAGGCCCAGAGTCTGTCGACGTAAGCGCGCCGCCGACATCACCATTAGCTGGCCTCCCGAATCGATGGCGACGTTCGTATCTGCTCCACGAATGCTCGCCAGTTTTCGTCGCCGATGAAGTTCCCCGCGCGGACCACTTGGCTGTCGTCGACGAACAAATAGAACGGCGCCGCGTACCGTGGGTTCAGGCGCTGGTAGCCCCGCCGGTCCACGCGCACGAGGCACTCGCGCAGCACGGGCCGCTGGATGAACTTGCGCAGGCGCGCGGGTGGCTCCTGTGAGATCAGCCACAGGCGAACGCCGTGTTCGCTCATGGGTTCGAGTAGATCCTCGAGAACAGGCAGCTTGCTTCGGCAGTCGCCGCAGGCGGATGACAGGAACACCAACACGTTCGCTTGCCCCGCTAGGGTCGAGGCGTCGACGGCTGTGCCACCTTCTAATAGGCTACCCGAGAACGCAGGAACGGGCGCGTCGATAGTGCACGTCAGTGGCGCCTCGCGCGCCAGTGTCTGACGAAGGCGAGCGGACAGTCTCAGCGTCAGCCACAGATTCAGCGCCACCGCGGGAATGAGTACGATCAGCAGCGCTGTCGTCAGCGTATCAGCCAAGGGAGGACCCCTCCGCGGGCGGCGCAAGCAGGTGGGCTACGTTGGCGAGGTGAGCGCTCATCAGGAAGGTGATCAGCGCGGCCGCCGCCAGTGCCGACCAGGTGCCGAATGCTAGCGAAGCCTCACCTGCGCCCTGGCGTATGGCCAGTACACAGGCCCCAACCAGACTAAGGTTTCGAACCAGGTCGGCCCTGCCAAGCGGCTGCGTCGCCTCACCGAAACAGTAGCAGTAGACCGGCTGGCGTCGCGCCAATACCGCGGCGATCAACACGCCGAATACAGCGAACAACAGCAACGCCGCGCGTGCACCCCAGTCCACCACCTCTTCAACCGTGGTGAGCATTGCACTAGCCACTACCGCTTCGACGACGATAACGCCCCACGCCACTGTGGGCCCCGCGGCGTCCGGCACGCGAAACTGATCAGTGAGGCTGAGCGTGAAGGACTTCATCGAGGTGCACTTAGCGACCACCGCGACCACGAGCGTGATGGCCACGAACAGGCGAGCAATCTCGGCCAGATAGTACGCGGTGGTCATCGACCTCCCTCCCAGGTGAAGCCCAAGCCCGGATGGCCTACACGACGCCAGCGAACGCGATCGCGTGTAGCGATTACGGTGTCCATCCAGCCCTCATCTTCACTTTTGCGTGCCCCCGCACCGAGACTCGCGCCCAGCTTGCGTGCAAGCGCCCAGCTTACGGGTGCGGTGGATTCCTCTAGGGAAACGGACAGGCCGAGGCCCGTTAGTTCCTGCGCGGTGATAGCGTAGTTGTGAGAGTGGTAATGAAATAGTAACCGGTCGACGATCTCGTCCCGCTCGTCGGCGGAGCGCTCACGTTGCTGCTGTGCCAGCAGCTCGTGGGCGATGGTCTTGACCTCCAGAGTGGTGCGGTAAAAGGCCGTGAGGGTGGTCGGAAACATCGCCTCGGCCATCGTGGTCAGTGCATGGGCGCGCAGCTCGTCCTCGCTCAGGTGGAACCACACCTGCGCCATCTCCCTAAACAACCGCACATCCTGACTGGAGACCGCCGCCGGGCCACCGTCCTCCCCGGTGCCGGACAGTAGGGGGTCGATCGGCGAGAAGATCGACGCGGGACTTGCAATGATGTGGTCGCCGCTCAGGGCCGTCAGCGTGCCCGCTGACGCACAGTAGTGCGGCGCGATGAAGGTGATCGATTCGAAGCGTTCGCGCAGCAGCAGAGCAACTCGACGCGCGGCGTTGACGACACCGCCGCGACAGTAGATGAGCACCCCCAACCGATCACCGCCCTCGAGCGTCTGCACGAGTTCGAAGAGCTCGGCGACCAGGTCCATTTCCAAGTTAACCGCGCCGAGTAGCAGGACAGGATGCTCAAGGCGTGCTTCGAGCTCGCCGAGCTCGGGGAAGCTCCGCGCTACGTTCACCTGGCTCCCCTCAGAAGACAAGTCGCCACTGCCTCGGTCATTCGCAGCTGCGGGACCAGCTGCTCCACGTAGAGGTACTGACCACCCGGATTGTTCTCCAGGAACACGTAGTCCCCGTTCTGGTCCACAATGATATCGATCGCACCGTAGGTGAGATCGTAGCTGTGCACAAAGGCCCGGCACCGCTCTAGGAGGTCGCTAGGTAAATCGGCGGCCTCGTAACGGATTTCTGCGGCGTAGTTGCGCACATCCACCGCCGTACGCGGATCGTCTTGGGAGTGAATCTTGGCCGCGAACACCTCGTTGCCAATGACGGTCACCCTAAGCTCGTGCGTCTTGCGCACGTGTTGTTGAAAAAATGACGGCATGACCACGACAGCCCCGGCCAAGTCCAAATCGTCTTCCCGCACAGGTGTTGTGGGGATACCGTCGACGACACGGTCCCCGTGACTCACCCGTTCGGCTGCCAGCAGCGGTGATGACATGGACTTGAACACGATGCCCCCACGCTGAGACTGATGGAACTGGCGCACGCTCGCCGGCCGGTTCGTCACGAGCGATGGCGGCACCCTAAAGCCCATGCTCGCAGCGCGGAGCATTTGCTCCCCCTTCCAGCCAGCAGCGCGCAAAGCGCGCGGATGACTCATCCAGAAGCAGTCGAGCCCGTGGAGCAGCCCCATCAAGATGTGTTCGACTTCGCCCACAGCGTACCTGTGCTCCTGGGTGCCCAGCGACTCTCCTGCGAAAGCGAAATCCCCTCGCTTACGCAACCACACCGACCCCACCTCGTCGACCGACAGCGCTTCCTGGCCGTCGGCCCGCAGCTGGCCACGCCAGCGGCCCTCGGAGAATGTGAGCTCGATGTCGTAGTCGCGGGGAAAGGTGTCGAGGTTGAGGCGAAAGGCAGGCGCTGACGCTTCAGCGATTCGCTGTTCGACGAGGTCGGCGTGGAGATCGCCGGAGTGGGTGACGATGAGGATACGTTTGCTCAAGCTGTGCTGCCCCGGCCCCCGCCCCTTGCGTAGGGCATCGCGACGTCGACTAGTGAGCTGGGCATGCCTAATCGCAGGGCGCTCGGCATGCCCAGCTCATCCCCTAGCTAGGCACGAGCCCTAGCAGTAGTTACCACCGTCGCCCCAGGATGGGCAGAGGACGTGGCCGCGAAGGTTGACGGTGCAACCTGCTGCGGAAACGCCGTCACGGGTCTGCCACTGAGCGCGCTTGGACTGGGTCTGCGCTCGCTTCGTCGCTAGCTTGAATGCGAACAGCTCACCGGACTTCTTCGGGTTGAGTTTGCTCATCGATCGCTCCCTATTGATGACATTGAGTTCCGTCTTATGTAAAACGGCATCGTAACAATTAGCACGAAATGCACGCGGAATGAAACGAGCTTGTTCGGAAAGTCGTCGTTTTTTCAACAATACAGTAAACCAATTCGCGAGTCGCCGTGTGCATTGGCCATCACCGCTCCCAGTCTGGGCAAACTAAAGCAGTGTATTCGTGAACAATCGAATTCATTAGGCGATTCTCCCTAAGTCAAGCCAAATCGCTGGGGTGGCCATCCTCGCCCCCTGCGGAGGAGCGTCCAGGACGCACCTAGGGGATGAGTGTCAACGAAGAATTGATCCAACTAGCAACGTTGCGACGACCGGTCGGCGTCCCGGTCGGCAGGGCCGTGGTCAGATTCCCGTGTGGGTAGGTGCCCCATGCTCCAGCGCAGCCCCCCATTTGAGGTGTCTAGCTGCCCGCTTGAGCGAAGCTACTCGCCGGAGTCCATCCCGGTCGGCTTACCATTGAGACTCGTGGTGTTCTTGGCCTGCCAGTAGTCCTCGATGCCGGCGCGTCCCTTGTTGTCCGCCCACTTGGCCAGCGTAGGGCGCTCGCCCCTGGCCTCAAAGTACGGAACGGCGTAGCCGCAAGAGGTCTGTACCAACGAGAGCGTGATCTCGAACAACTGTCTTGCCCCCGTGTACGAGGGGAACCGCCCGATGTTAGCCGACCATGCAGGATCATCGGCATGAATCACCTTGGCGTTGCCGTAGAGCCGCAGGATCAGTGGCTGCCTGTCGAAAGAGCAGAACATAAGAGTCATGCGGTCATTCTCCAGCACATGTGCCGCTGTCTCATTGCCACTGCCCGTTAGGTTCAGCCAGATGACCTTCTGCGTGTCCACCACACGCAGGGTGTCCATGCCCTTTGGCGAGATGTTGACGTACCCCTCCGCCGCAGCGGTGGCCACGAAGAACAGGTGTTGCTGCTGCATGAACTCGACGTGCCTATCGAGCAGCGCGGGATACTGGTCAGCCATGGCGATTCTCCACCTCGGGGGAGTCACTTAGCTTGCCATACGTGCGATCCGGTCTTCGATGAGGAACTCGCCCGCCACGGGGTACCAATGATATCCAAGGGTCTCCCCAGGCGCCGACTACTGCATCCGCAAGTGCACGGCCCCAGCAGGCACCGTATGGCCGAGGTGGGCGTACGGATCTAGCCCGCGCATCACGCGCATGCGATCGACGCTGCAGCGGTGGCCGCTCCGCTCGAGGGTTCGTCGAGCTGCTCGCCCAAGCGGTGCTCACGTTGGGATTCTTCACGCGCCGCTTGTGGCTACATGCGCTTAACGCCACCCTTTCGGTACTCGGTCCCAAGGGGCTTCCCGACGCTCGTACCCAGCGCGGCTACTAGCTTGGGTGCTAAGTCAAGCGGCGGATGAGGGAGGCTGCGAAGTGCAGTATGTGCACGCAGGGAGTTCGCTCCAGCCCTTCCTGATCGGACACGCTGCCGGGCAGCGGCTCCAGCGCGTCCGTTGCGTATCCGCCTCGGTCAGGTTTGGTCAGATCGCGCTTGAGCTCGTGGATCTCCCCGGTGCGAGCACGCTCAAGGAGCACGAAACCCGCGCGCAATATGAGTCACTCGACCCGGATCCCCCGCGCATTAAGCTCCTAGGTTCAGACGGGGTAGGCGCGCGATACATTGCGGGGGCCTAACGCGAAAGATTGCTGCTTAGGGAAACACTGCCCCGTGGGGCGCGTCGCCACCGAAACCGCCGCGCCGGTACTGGTCACTGTTGATGGTGGTGACCGACTGCCGAGTACAATGTGAGGATTCGATCGGGGGTGTTGAACCCATCCCCTTCGTCTCACAGTAATGGAGAGCATCGATGGGTATTGTCGAGAGTTCACGCGTCGCGCGCCTAGCGAGGGGGGGCACTCCCCTCGCCGTAATGGCCGTTTGCTTCGGCTTGCTAGCGGGCTGCGTCGGCGTCCCAGAGGGGGTGGAAGCCGTCGGCGACTTCGAGCTCGAACGCTACCTCGGGCGCTGGTACGAGATCGCGCGCTTAGACCATCGCTTCGAACGCGGCCTCACCCACGTGCGTGCTGAGTACTCGCTCCGCGACGACGGCAGTGTCGGCGTTCTCAACAGCGGCTACTCGACGAACAAGCAGGAGTGGCAATCGGTGGAGGGGCGAGCCTTGTTCGTCGGTGAGCGGGACGTCGCTGAGATAAAGGTCTCATTCTTCGGCCCGTTCTTCGGCGGCTACAACGTCATTGCGCTCGATCGCGATGAATACGCCTACGCCATGGTGTGTGGCCCCAATCGCGACTATCTTTGGATTCTGGCGCGCGAGCCCAACCTGCCGGAGTTGGTGAAGGAAGCCCTAGTGGCGAAGGCGCGCGAGTTGGATTTCGCGGTGGATGCCCTAATCTGGGTGCAGCAGAACGAGCCACCAGCACTCACCTCGGTCGGGGCCCGCTAGTTGCCGCCCGCGGCCGCGGAGAAGACCGTGCGCAGGAGATCGCTCGTGCGCGCCGCCGGGTCCGCGCGAATCGCGGCCTCCTCCTCGGCGAGGTAATGGAAGATCCCGTCGATCCCGAGGTTTACCACATGTGAGGTGAGATCGGACTCGATCGGTGGCACTAACGGCAGGGAGTTGTAGCGCCCGACGGTCTGCTCATAGAGTCGCGCGGCGCCCACCTGATCGAGGCTCTCAGACACCACCGGAGTCATGCGTTCGGAAAGCTCCACGCCCATCGTGCTACGGAAGTATCTCGTCGCCGCGTCGTCCGGGCCCTGCAGGATGTCCCTTACGTCCTCCAGGGTCATCTGGGAGATGGCGTTCACGAACAGCTCGCCTGCGTTCGAGGTGGCCACCTCCGCAGCTCGATTCAACTGAGCCTCCAGATCGGTCAGCGAGCCTTCTAGACCGACCCTCGCGAGGAATGTGCGCGCCTGGTCTAACTGGTCGGGCAACGGTATGTGAATCGTCGGGTCGAGGTTGAACCCATCCTCGGCGCCAAGCTGCCCCACCACGTTTCCTGCCCCGACCCGAAGCGCCTCGCGCAAGGCGCTGGCGATCTGATCCGTGCCCAGCGCGGCGACCCCGCCCTGGGCGGACTCGCTGGCCTCTGCATCGTCCTTGAAGACGCCCTTCAGACGATCCAGCCATCCGGCCTGCGCGCTCTGCAAGGTGATCGCCAAACACAGGGCGGTCAGACCGATGGCGCCGCCAGCGCGGGTTAGGGGAGTTCGCAAAGCTGTTCTCCATGGTTGTGCGGGTGGAACCGCTCACTGTAGGCACAATAACGATGCGACTCCAGCCGCAGGCGTGCGCCGACACAAGCTGCGACAATCCCTCCATGGCTCGCAAGCGTCATCGTCGCCGACACTCCCTGCCGCGCCCGGCGGATCCCGACCGACGGTTTCTCACCACAGAGCAGCTGGTCGCGCGCTCAGGCTTGACCCGCGAGCAACTTTGGCGCGGCCGATCGGCGAGCAATGGCCTCACCAGCGGCGTGCACTACGTTCGCGTCGGCCGACGCCTGCTCTGGCACCAAAAGAACGTGCGCACGTGGCTACGCGAGCTCGGCATCTCCACGCCCTGGGCGGCGGTCGCCGCGGATGCCCTGGAGCGCGCAACAGGGTGCCCAGACGGACAACCGAATTAGATCTTGCTGCGGCGCAGCTACTAACGCAAACGTTTGCTAGCCATCGCAACCCGAAGCTTCCGAGCACTGTGCTACGATCGGCAGTGCGCGTAAGGCAATGCGCGGTCGAGCGCTTCGTGCGCCGGGATAACGACAACAACTCGCCAGAACCTACCGTGCAAGGACGCTTGAGGTATGACTGTGATGCGCCACTTCGCTTCTTCCGCAACTGCCTACGTTGCGCTCGCCCTATCGGGATTACTCAGTGGAGTGATGTCGGCCTACGGCGCGGAACCCTCGTTCACGGAACAGACGGACACCGCTGGCATTGACTTCGTCCACTCCCCCTTGGCGGACATCGCGGTGGGTGGGGAAATGCACGGCGGGGCCACCGTAGCTGACTTCAACGGCGATGGATGGCCGGACATCTTCGCGGTCGGCGGTGGCGGCACAGCGGATGTGCTGTACCTCAACAACGGGGATGGTACGTTCACTGATCGCGCCGCTGAGTGGGGCCTTTCCGAACTCTACCGCGGCAACGGCGCCGCCGCCGGCGACTACGATAGGGATGGCGACGTCGACCTCTTTGTCACCAGCCACGGCGACGCCGGCGACGTACCCACTCCCGGCGTACACCGCCTTTACCGCAACACAGGTACGAGCTTCGAAGAGGTGGCGGACCTGGCGGGTGTCAGTGCCCTCGGTGATCAACCTGATGGCTTCGGTCCGGCCTTTGGAGACTACGATCTCGACGGGGATCTCGACCTCTGGGTATCCGGGTGGTGGTTCGACGCGGACCAGCAGCTCCCTCGCTCGCGCCTCTACCGCAACAACGGTGACGGCACCTTCACGGACGTTACCGAGGCAGCGGGCGTCGTACACAGCAATCGAAACCGAACTGGCGCGTTCGGTGCGATCTTTGCAGACATGAACGGCGATCGTTATCCAGAGCTTATGATCGCCAACGACGGTGGTGGCACCCAGTACTACGCCAACGACGGGGACGGCACCTTTTCCCAGATCGACATCTTCGGCGGGAACAAGGTGTGGCACGGTATGGGCGCGACGATCGCTGATTTCGATCGCAACGGCCATTACGACTGGTTCGTGACCGCCGCATACCCTTCGATGCAGTTTTTGGGCCCACCGGGGAATCGCCTCTACCTTGGCGAGGGCAACCACCAGTTCACGGAGCTGCCCGAGAGCGGCGGCGTGAACGACGGCGGCTTCGGCTGGGGTACGGCGCCTCTGGACCTCGATCACGACGGTTGGGAAGACATCGTCATGACCAACGGCTGGCCGCACGTGGACCCCGTGCACGGGGAGGACTGGCGCAACGAGCCGACCTATCTCTTCCGCAACAACGGTGACCTCACCTTCACGGAGATGGGCCAGGCGATCGGCCTCGACCACACGGAAGAAGGGCGCAGCCTCGGCCTGTTGGACTACGACCGCGATGGGGACATGGACCTGGTGATCTCCACTCACGGCGGCGCCCTGCGCCTGTTCCGTAATGACCTGACAGGTGAGGACACGAACTGGCTCGAGGTGATCGTCGATACGAAGGCCCACCCTGACGTCGCCCCCAATGGTCAGGGGTACGAGATACGCCTCTCGGCGAACGGCGAAACGCTGCAGCGCATGATCGCCGGTGGCGCTAGCTACCTCGGCGGCCATGAGCTGATGGCTCATTTCGGCCTGGGTACGCATGCACTCGCTCAGCAGGTGACCGCGATCGGGCCCGATGGCTTTCTTACGAGTCTGCGTGGCATTCCCACAAACCGGCGGCTGGTCATCGAGGTACTCCCGCCCCTGAGCGCCTCGCCGATGGTAGCCGCGCAGACGGGGGAACTACGATTGAGTGGCATCGCGCCGGGCCAGCGCGCGCATTTCTTCACCTCGGTGCAGGGGGTGGGAGATGGGCCGTGCTTTCCCGTCTTTGGCGGCGCGTGTCTGGAGTTGCGTGGGGCAAGCTACCGCGGTAACGCTGTTGCGAACGCTGCCGGCGTTGCGGTACTCGAGATCACTGTGGGCGCGAATCCACAGCTAACGGAGCTATTCGCTCAGGGCGTAGTCCGGCGAGGAGTGCAGGGAGCAGACTCTATTCTGAGTAACGTGCTAGCGGCGCCGGTAGAGCAGCCCTAGCAGCGCGGGCGCCTAGGCGGCGGCCATCGCCTCGGGTCGGCCGCGCAAGCGGGACCAGCCGAGCCACGCCAGGGCACCGGCGAACAGCCAACCCGCCGCGGGCGCAGGCACGCTCGGCGGCGGCAGCATCACCTCATCCTCCGGCGGCATTCCGCCACCACCGGAGCCAAGGCCCCCGTCCATCTCGTCCGCCTCATCATTCGCCGTATCGTCACCCAGTTCCTCGGCGATGGGTAGGAGGGACACCACGATCACGCTAAGCGGCAGGGGCAACAGCTCCTCTGAGAACTCACCGATCATTCCACCCGTCGGGACCGGCGGGGCGCGAAGATCATGGATGGGACTGTCGGGTTGCGGTGGCCGCTCCTGAGCTACCTGGATCGGATCGGGCTCGTCCTCGCTTAGGATCTCCTCGAGCACCTCGGCTGCATCGACATCATCAGCGGGATCGCCCTCCTCCACCAACGTTGGCTCTTCGGGCGCAGCGTTCGGCGGCTCATCCACCGGCGCATCGCCGCCGTCCTCGGTCTTCGGCTGAGCCAGGGGGGTCTCATCGATCTGTCCGAGCTTCGGCGCCTCGGCCAGTTGACCGGCTTCCGCCAACTGCGCCGGCAGCGGCGGCTCATCCTGCGGCCGCAAGGAGAGCAGCGGGTTGCCGCAGGCGCAGCGCACGATGGGAATCCCACGGTTGTCAATCAGCACCGCCGTGCCCCCCGCGAGTCTTCTCGGACTCCCAAATGTCTCACCATTGCTAAAGCCGTGGTTGATGACGTCTAGGTGCGATTGAAGATAACCCCCTCGCAGGGCGGCCAAGCGCGCCGGCACCTCATCGCGAGGCCAGCCCAAGATGGCGGCGAAGGCGTCCCGGCGAGAAACATCCCGCGCCAGACCGGCTTGTAGGCCCGCGAGGTCGCAGGCCTGGGGATCCAAGCGAACGTACCACTCACGGGCGCCATAGCGTGCCCATAGCCCGCCTAGGGTTACGAGCTGCGGATCGAAGGCGCCGCTACCACGCTCGGGCAGATCGATGTAGGGCTCACCGACCGTAAGCACGAAGAAGGATGCGGCTCCGCGGCTCTCCGGCGCGACCAGGCGAGGTTGCTCGGCCGCGCTCCCGTTGGCAGCGTGGAGTCCGGCGATGACGAGGAGTAACCACCGCGTCCACTGCGCTCGCCCTGTATGTCGCTTCCTGACTACAGTCTCTAGAGCCACATTGGCGATTGGGCCGTCGATTCGAGCCGGAGATGTCGACGAGTACTTCACGGGCTACCATTCTAGTCTGATCTCGGTCCATAACGCAGCAGCTGCAGCGTTGTTTACCGGATAAACGCGCGCTTATGACGCGCCAATGACGCACATGAGCTTCGCCGAGACCCAGGTACTGCCCCCTTCCACGCACTATTGTCAGGTCGTTGACGCCCTCTTGTGATGATCGTCACAGGGATCTACCGATGGCTCCCCGTGTCTTGGACATCGTGAGCGCTGCGCCGCAGGCTGTTGGCCTACATCGTGGCCGTGTGCGAGGCGCTGTGGAGGTAGAGGCGACATGACCCGTATCCTGCTGGTTGAAGACAGCAAGCACCTCAGCAAGGCATTTACCATCCGCCTGGAACACGCCGGCTACGCGGTGGTCACGGCGACCCACGTGGACGAAGCCCTCGCCAAGGCCCTCGCTGAGCGCCCCGATGCCGCCATCGTCGACGTCGGCCTACCGGGTGGAAACGGCTTCGAACTCACCACGCGTCTGCGTGAGCGACTGGGGCTCCCTGTGGTGCTGGCGACCGCCAACCGCGATCCCAGCCTACAGTCTCGCGCTGAGCGGAGCGGCGCCTTTGCGCTGCTGAGTAAGCCGTTTGACGCAACGGTGCTGCTGGAGACGCTCGCCCAGGCGATCTCGATCGCCCCTGCCTTTTCCTAATGCGACTATTCGCTTAGCTTACCCCGCATCGCCGGGGGCCATGCTCAGCACTCGCCTGATCTCGTCGGACTGCAGGCCTATCGCCATCGGTCGTATGGCCCCGGGCAATACCCCTACGTCGTAGAGTTCCTCCACCACCCCACTGACCCGTAACCAGTGAGGCGCATCGCCCGTACGCAAATCCACGACCATCAGGCCGCAACGGGCCTCGACGTCGCGCTTGGCCAGGGCTTCATCCAGCGCCAGGCCGGCAAAGGTGCCCCGTTCGCCCCGTGGACGGGACAGGCCGATCACCGCATACGAACCGACAAACGCCAGGCCCCGCGCGTACCCTGGGCAAAAGGCGACTTCCTCGAAGCGCCCCGCTTGCGTGTCGACGCAACCGAAACGACCGTTCCCCGAATCCAGGACCCAAAGCTTACCCTCGTGCCAGCGGGGCGAATGTGGCATCGACAGTCCGTCCAGAACGACCTCACCAGACTCCACGTGCAGCACCACGCCACCCGTATCGCGGCGCTCACGCCAGCCATCGGCCACGTCGCTGCGACTCACGGCTGTCACGAAGCCAGGGCTCCCATCGACCATCGCCAGGCCGTTCATATGGCAGCGATCCTCCGCCGCCAAGCGAGAGATGAACGGCGGTTTCCACAGGGGCGCGAAGCTGTGCGTTTCGCTCGTCGTTGCGAGGCAGCTGAACAGGGTGCTGACGAATATCGGGCGTCCAGTGCTGTCGAGGGCGATGTCGTGGATGTCCACATCGCCCGTTGTCCACGCCGTCTGCGGTACGTACATGCGATCGTAGCCCTGGTGGCGCTCCTGCGCCCCTAGCGCGTTCTCGAAGCGCCAGAGCTGGTAGAGAGTGCTCAGGTACAGGGTCTGCGACGAGCAGTACAGCCCCATCGAGCGGTTGAAGGTCCGATTGAATAGCTCCAGGCGCCCATCCGGCTTGATTCCTATCCAAAACACCTTACCTACCTGATAGGTGGTGAAGGCAAGGCTGGCGCCCACCTCGACCAGCCAGGGCAAGAACTGGCGAGATACGGAGATTTCAAACGGCGGCGGCTGCACCGTGCCGGAGGTTCCATCCGAGACCTTGTCGCTCATGCATCCTTCCCTGCAGTAATCATTCGCTCACCAGTGTATCAGCGCGCTGGCCGCAGCGAGGGAGCCAGCCGAACGCTATACTGCTCGTAATGTCGATCGAAAAACACGCCTGATGCTCGATCTGGATCCCGTGTGGCTAACGGCGCGCCTGGCGGGCGTGACCACACTCATCCTGCTCGCCCTGGCGACTCCCCTGGCCTGGTGGTTGGCGCGCTCCCAGTCACCGTTCCGGCCCACCGTCGAGGCCATCACTGCACTGCCCCTAGTCCTCCCCCCCACAGTGCTAGGTTTCTACCTACTTACCCTGCTCAGCCCCACCGCGCCGCTTGGCCGCCTGTGGGTGCAGCTAACCGGCGATGCCCTGACTTTTTCCTTCACCGGCCTGGTGGTCGCCTCGGTGGTCTACTCCTTGCCCTTCGCAGTGCAACCCTTGCAACGAGCGTTCGAAGGCGTCGACGGGCGTCTTCTGGAAGCCGCAGCGACCTTGGGCGCCGGGCCGAGGGAGCGGTTTGCGCGCCTCGCCCTTCCGCTCGCGCGCCGCGGCTATCTGACCGCTGGGGTATTGGCATTCACCCACACGGTCGGCGAGTTCGGCGTAGTGCTCATGGTGGGCGGTGCGATACCCGGAGAGACTCGGGTGATCTCAATCGCGATCTACGAACAGGTGGAGACCCTGCGTTACGGCGAAGCGCACGTCCTGTCCCTCGGGCTGCTGCTGTTCTCGTTTTTCGTCCTGTTGCTGGTCTACGGCGGCAATAGCCGGCGTCTGTACCCCCGAGGCCCCCATGCGCGATGACTCGCGGCTGCAGCTCGACATCACAGTCGATCGGGGTACCTTCTCGCTGGTCCTCGCCGAGCGGCTCCCCCTGCGGGGCATCACCGCCGTCTTCGGCCCAAGCGGCAGCGGCAAGAGCACCTTGTTGCGCGCGATTGCAGGTTTGGATCGCGCGGCCGGGCGCATCATGCTCGCCGATCAATGCCTGCTGGACAGTGCCCGTGGGCTCGACCTCCCAGCCCACCAACGACCGGTTGGGCTGACATTCCAGGACGGCCGGCTCTTCCCCCACCTCGATGTCAGTGGCAATCTGCGATTTGCCTGGCGCCAGGTGGCGAGCCACCTGCGCCAACGGGCCTACTTCGAGGAGGTCACCGAGGCCTTCGACCTCGGCCCCCTGCTCGCCCGGCGCGTAGAGGGCCTATCGGGCGGTGAGCATCAGCGAGTGTCCCTCGCGCGGACGCTGCTGGCGAGGCCGAAGCTCCTGCTCCTAGATGAGCCCCTGTCCGCCCTGGACGCTAGTCGCAAGGGCGAGATATTGCCCTACCTTGATGCATTGTCGACCCGCTTCTCCTTGCCCGTTCTGTACGTGACCCACGCACTAGATGAAGTGACGCGATTGGCAGACCGGGTGTTGGTGCTCGACGGGGGCCGCCTGCGCCTGCTGGGCCCGGTCGGTGAGGTGTTGGCGCGGGAGGACCTCGAAGCTATCACCGGTCGCTACGATGCAGGCGTGCTGCTCCACGGCGAGGCCGATAACTACGACGAGCACTATCGCCTTATGAGCGTGAGGGTCGCCCAGCACCGCTTGGTCATCCCTACCCTCGCCCCGGTCGAGCCCGGGACGGCTCTGCGACTTCGCGTGTTGGCGCGCGACGTATCCTTGGCGCTGGATCCGCCGCAGGCGATCAGCATCCGCAACGTGCTCCGAGCGGAAGTCATCCGCTGTCGACAGGCGGGGCCAGACTCTCCCTTCGTCGAGGTGTTGTTGGCGCTCGGCGACCAGCAGCTGCGCTCACGCATCACGCGCGCTGCAAGGGAGGCGCTATCCCTGCGCGAAGGGCAAGCGCTGTACGCCCTCATCAAGTCTGTCAGCTTCGATCGGCCTGGCGACTGAACCCAGCCCCCAACAGACTCACTAGCGCTGGCGACTTTCTTCATACATGCGAGTCAGGAAACCTCTGATCGCCTGCTGCGCATCCGCTTTAGGCATCAACTGCTGCGCCTCCATCAGCGTGGCCATGTCTGCGATCGAGCGTTGACCGTCGATCATGGACATGAGAAATGCGTGGATCCGCGTGGAGGCTGCCTGCAGTTTGAACGACTCGCTGAGTGGCACGGGCGTCTCCCCCACGCTGATCCAGTCTGGCAGGCTAACGTGCGCGGCTGGTGCCGCTGCGTCTCGCGTCTTGTCGGCTGCCAGGACCAGCACCTGCTCCATCCGCGCGTGGCGACTGTGCGGCGAACGCAAGTACGGCAGCTCGTGTTCCGTCACGAGCGGCGGAGTAAAACCCGCGGCTTCCACCACCGCTAGCACTTCCTCGAGGCAATAGCGCGCCGGCGAATCCGCGCCCGAGAAGCTCAGTGATCCAAAGGAGATCCAGCGTCCCTCAGGCTTTAGCAGGCGGTTGATCCGGCGCGCCTGCTGCCCCAGATCTTCATCCACGATGTCGACCACCCACGGGGTCACTACCAGGTCCATGCTGCCCCAGATGAGGGGTGGGCGATGCACATCTGCGAGCAGGAAGTGCAGGCCCTCGCGTGCGCGCTGCGGTGCCTTAAGTCGGTGCGCGATCGCCACGTCGGCGACGCCCTTGGGCGCCAGGGGAAACTCGTGCAGCGCAATCTCACCGCCTGCGCTCAGCACATACGCGATTCGAGCCAGGAAGGGGTTGATGTCGAGCGCCAGCGTGGTGCCTTCTGCGAGGTACTGGTGAATATCGTAGCTCAGGCGCCCGGCTCCACTGCCGAGTACCAGCCGATCAGTCGTGCGATTTGGCAATGCCGCGACCACCGCCTCAAGCGAAGCGCGGTTCTCCTCGTCTCCCCAAGCCCAATCGCGAAATATGTTCGCGGTGTAAGTCAACACGCCTTGCGTCGGTGGTAGTCGCGTGCGCAGAGCGATCAGCGTGGAGAGTTCGGCGTCGATCTGCGCCGTATCCAAGGCGTCTTCTGCGAACGGTGCAAGGATCTCACCAACCTCCTGGGCGTAGCGCGCGCGGGCTTCTGCTACCTTGGCCATACGCTCGCGGCTCGGCGCCAGCACCCGCTTGCCTGCGCTGGCGAGGTGCCTGCGCAGTTCACTCGCTTCCCGCTTTGCCATCGCAATCTCTCGATGAAATCGCAATCGCCAATCGCCAAGAGCGGCCGTGGGCGCACCGTAAAGGCAGGGCAGACCCCCACGCACGGGGTATTGCGCGGAACCATCGTCAGAACACCAGGCCTGCGCAACGAGCTGGAGGGCCTGGTTGCTGATCGGGCAGGCCAACTTACCCTCCAGGGAGCTCATGGGTCCGAGCACTCACCGGTTGCGGGCTGCCGGTAACTCACTTAGCTGCGCAGGAGGTATGCGGTTTCAGCCATTGCCGTGAGGCCTCGATCGCGAAACTTCGGCTCCTCGTCCAGCACCTCCCGACGCATTAGCAAGTCGATCTCGTGCCTTGCCTCAAACAGGGCTTGAACCTCCTCCTCACGTACGGAAAACGGAGGTCCGTGCATAGCCTGCTCATCGTACTCGACCACTACCAGGAGCGTATTGCAGGCGCTCGGTAGCACCCGCGCCAGGTGATCGACGTAGCGGGCGCGCTCGGCGTCATCGAGGGCGACTAGCGCCCCTCGATCGAACACGGCGGTGACGTCGGCTAAATGCGACTGTTCGAGGGCGAAGACATCGCCAACGAAGAAGGTGACGTTTCCAGCCGCGTAGCGAGTGAGCCTGGGGCCCTCCGGCGTGACCTTCGGGGCATGTCCGTACTCCGCGAAGAACTGCTGGGCGGCGAGCTCGCTCAGGTCGATGCCGATCACCGGATGGCCGCGCGCCGCTAGCCAATCCATATCGTAGGCTTTCCCGCACAAGGGCAAAAACACGGCGCCAGGACGCTCATCGAGGCCTAGGCGGTCAACGAAGCGCTCCAGGGTCTGGTTGGTGTGACCTTGGTGAAATCCAATGGCGCCTTCGCGCCAGCGCGCCAACCAGAACTCTGCATCAGGCACCGCTGTCCCCCGTGCGTCTAGCACCACTGTGGAGGCGATTGTACCGCGCTCGGGCGCGTGGGCTAGCGTCGCGGCACGGGTACCCAGATCGCTACCTCGTCACCCATGATTCCGGTAGTCTAAGCGCCAGATTCCGACCCACAGCTAAGCCGCATGTCGCGTTGCAGACTGATCTATCGCAGCAACAGCATCGACGAGATGTTGTCCGAGACAGCCCTGGAGACACTCGCGCAGGTGAGCGCGGAAAGAAACGCCGCGCGGAACATTACCGGCATGCTCTTACTCTCGGGCGACAGGTTCCTGCAGGTGCTCGAGGGCCCTGTCCGTGCCATCAACCAGCTTTACGGCAACATCATCAACGATCCACGCCACGAGAACGTCACCCTGCTGACCTACGAGCCACTGGGTCCGGCCTACTTCGCGGAATGGGACATGGTGATGCTCGATCTGTACAACCTGCCGCTGGAACCTCGCCGATTCTTGATGAGCAAGTACGAGTCGAACGATGGGCAACTCCGCATTCCCGACCGGTTGCACGAGGTCTACGCCCTGCTCCTCGATGCCAAGGCGATTTGCCAGCTTCCCGACGCAGTCGCCGTCGGCCTGCGCCCCGTCTCCCTGGCTAAGTAAGCAGCGTCCGACGGGCAGCTACGCGTTCAAAGCCGGCGCCTCGCCATCCTGATCATTTGGCTTGGGGTCGCGAGCAAACCGCAGCGAACAGAGCAGCACCGCGGCCGCGATCCCCGCCAGCAACCAAAAGGCGGCACGCGCGCCTCCATCGAAGCTCGCAAGCACTGCAGCCTGGCCCGCCGCGGCTGCCGGCATCGCCGCCGGATCGAGCGTTGGAGCGAAACCTCCGCGGGTCATCACCAAGCTCACGGTGGCCGTGGCCAGTGCGATGCCCACCACGTTGCCCGCATTGCGCGCTAGATTAGTAAATCCGGAAACGACTCCGTAGTGCTCCCTCGGGACGGCGTTTATCACTGAACTCGTGTTCGGCGCATGGAAGGCTGCAGCGCCGAAGCTCGTGACCATCATGGCCACCACCACGAAGGCCAACGATGAAGTAGGGCCCACTAGGCCCAGTCCGATCAACCCGAGTACGCAGACGGCAAGGCCGGCGTGCGCAAAACGCCGCGCACCGAGGCGATCCGATAGGCGCCCAGTGACTGGCGAGGCGATAGCCGTCACGATGGCCGCCGGCACCAAGACCAGGCCGGTGGTGGTGGCATCTAGCGCGAGCACCGACTGGACGTGGAAAGGCACTAGGTAGCGCATAGCTGCCAGTCCCATAAAGGTGGTCAAGGTGCCGAGCACCCCCATTGCAACGATGGGAACGGAGAATAGGCGCAGATCCAGCATCGGCTCCGCTGCCACACGCTCACGCCAGACGAACAAGACCAACAGGACCAGGCCCGCGGCCAACCCAGCCCATAGTCGCGGCGAGGTCCAACCGACTCGCGCGCCACTCGACAGGCTGACCAACAAGGCGACTAGGAATGCCGCAGACAGGGCAGCGCCGAGCCAGTCAAAGCGCAGGGCTTGTTGCACCGGGCGCACCTTGCGTCGTTTTAGCACAAGCTGGGCACAGATCAGCACCGCGATGCCTGCGACGCCAACGCTCAGGAAGACCTGGCGCCAGCCGAGCGTACCGATCACCCAACCGCCAAGGGCGGGCCCTACGATCGCTCCTACGCCTACCACGCCCATCTGCAAGCCGAGCACGCGACCCCGCTCGTGGCTCTCGAAGGCGGTCGCTAGGATGGCCATGGCATTGCCTTGAGCGGCCGCGGCCCCGACCCCGGTGATCACTCGGGCCACAATGAGCATCTCGACGGAGTTGGTACTGCCCGCGACTAAAGACCCCGTAACGAAGGTGGCGAACCCAAGGAGATACACCAGCTTACGCCCGATCAGATCGCCGAGGCGCCCCATGGGCACGAGCAGGGCGGCTATCGTCAACCCGTTGCCCACAGTTACCCACTGAACGGTGGGTAGATCCGTTGCAAATAGCTGCGCCAACGTCGGCAAGGCCACAACGGTTGCGCTACTGTCCACTACAGACACGAACACGCCGAACACGACCACCACGAAGACAACCCACTTGCGATCCAAGAACCTGAACTCCTTCAGTGCGATACCAGATTGACGCTAGCTAGTGCAGCGGTTAGGTTAGCCTCAGTCTGGCCTGGAGCGATCCAAGGAAAGCAGAAACTGGATAGCCTGCTCTGCAAGCGGTGCGCTCGTCTGCGCCGATAAGGCATCCCCAGCGAGCACGTGTTGGCTTTTGTCCGCCGCGTCCTCTACCGACTGCAGGCGATTGCGTGGGTTTGCGAAGCGCTCCTGCATGGCCAGCAGCGCCGGCACGTCGAGCACTTTATCCTTCGGTGAGTAAAACGTCAGAACGGGCATGTCCAAGGCGGCGGGCGAGCCACGCTCCACGCGCTGGAGCAAACGCATCATCGTCCCCACCGCGGAGGTAGGATAGCGGGTAGTCCAATACCGTGCGTGGGCCTCATTCACGGGCGAAAACTCGCGGTACGCTCCGCCGACGATACGAGCGATGAACCCGCCGAGTGGCCAAAGAAACACGCGAGCGCCACGGTTCGCCACCCCGAAGTTAGGTGAGATGAAGACCATCGCTTTGACGGGGCCTACGTCGAGCTCATCCTCCATTGCCAAGGCCGTAGCCAGTGTTGCGCCGGTCGAACACGCGACGACGACGACTTCCTCGCCAAGTTGGTTGGCAATGGCAAGCGCCTCTCGCCCATCGTTCAGCCAGTCCTCAACGCTGGCCTGCGCCATGGCATCGCCAGTGCGGCCATGCCCGCTGAGCCTGGTGTAAAACAGGTTCGCGCCAAGGGCGTCGGCCACAAGATCCGCGAAGGGGCGGGTCTCTTGGCGAGTGGCTGAGAAACCATGCAAATAGAGCAGGGCCAGCGGTCGGCGCCCAACTTTGCCGCCATACCAGACGACCTGCTTGTCCGCGGCCTCTCGCACGTCGCCGATCGCCGCCTCGCGGGCGGCTAGCCAGGGGCTCAGCTGCGTAAGCTTGGAGGGGACGGACGGCCCGGGATCGCTCACCGCGGGCACCGCCCTGCACAAGAGGCACGCACAGAACACCACAAGCGAGCGTTGCAGCGGAACACGGACGCGAGGACGCGTCCGCAAGCGGGCAAGGTGCATAAGAAGTTCTTCACGAGCCGACGCAGAACGATGAGGCTTGGGGGCGCCGCGTTGCGTTCAGTCGAGATCCCACTCATCGGTTGCCGTCACGTCCAAGACCGCACGTCGCGCAGCCCCACCAACCCCCGATCTGCTGACGTTGCCCATCAAAGACTCTAGCGTGATCAACGACGTCGGCACGGCCAGGGGGCGCCCGGTACGTTCGCTGCGACGCGGCCCAGGCGCTCGCAGGCGCTGCGACGCGTAGGTCTGCTCGAGCACGCGCTCCCACGCATCGAAGAGGCTCCAGAGACTCTCGTCCATCGATCAGCTGTCCTTGGCTGCGCGGCGCGGCGCCGCTGCGGTGTCTGCATCATACCCACTCCGGGCCAGCGCGGGCACCGGCGGTGTATGCTCTGGCGCCATCCTCATCACAGCGGAGCTCGCGTCATGCCCCACACGCTCGTCCTCGTCCGCCACGGTCAGAGCACCTGGAACCTCGAGAACCGCTTCACCGGTTGGAAGGATGTCGACCTCACCGAGCAGGGTCGCGCAGAGGCGATCGCTGCGGGAACGCTCATCCGCGACGCCGGCCTCACATTCGATGTCGCGTACACATCCGTGCTGACACGCGCCATTCGCACCCTGTGGAGCATCCTCGATGAACTGGACTTGCTATGGCTGCCTGTCCACCGCCAGTGGGAGCTGAACGAGCGCCATTACGGCGCCCTTCAGGGGCTCAACAAGGCGCAGACCGCCGCCAAACACGGCGACGAGCAAGTACACGTTTGGCGCCGCAGCTACGACATCCCGCCGCCCCACATGGAAGGCGATGATGAGCGCCACCCCCGCCACGATCGACGCTATGCTGCGGTCGATCCAGGGCAACTGCCTGGCACGGAATCCCTCAAGGACACGTTGGCGCGCGTACAACCTTTCTGGGAAGCGGAGATCGCCCCACGCGTTCGGTCGGGTGAACGGGTCTTGATCGCCGCTCATGGCAACAGTCTTCGGGCCTTGGTCAAAATGCTCAGCGGCATTTCCGACGATGAGATTACAGGCCTGAACATCCCAACCGGAGTGCCGCTGGTCTACGAGCTCGACGACGATCTTCGAGAAATTTCCCGCGCGTACCTCGGTGACCCAGAAACGATCAAGGCTGCGGCTGCGGCCGTTGCCGCTCAGGGCCAAGCACAGGGCTAGGTACCTTGGGACAGGAAATCGAGCGCAAGTTCCTCCTACGCCATGAGGGTTGGCGACCGCTGGTGAGTCGCTCCGTGACGATGCGCCAGGCCTACCTCAGCGAGGCCGGCCGGGCATCGGTGCGCGTGCGCGTGGAGGGCGAGCAGGCAAACTTGAATATCAAGAGCAGCACACTCTCGATTGAGCGCCAGGAGTTCGAGTTTCCGATTCCCCTAGCACAGGCGCTCGCCTTGTTTCCTCTCTGCGCCGACCATCCGGTGGAAAAGACCCGTCACTACGTCCCGGACGGGCAGTTCGTCTGGGAGATCGACGAGTTCGAGGCGGCGAATGCTGGCTTGATCGTCGCGGAGATCGAACTCGCCTCGCCAGATCAAGCGCACCCAAGACCTGACTGGCTTGGGCAGGAAGTCTCCATGGATAAGCGCTACTACAACGTCTACCTAGCCAGGTGCCCCTACCGCGACTGGGACGGCACTCCGCCCGCCACGGCACGGTGATCTCACTGCAATAGCCGACCCAACGCTGCTGATAGCTAATGAGAAGGAGGCGCAGGCGAGCCTCAGCTCACCTGCGCTACCGCCCCCGCTACGGCGCGGGAGTGACGCGGGTTTCAATGATGAACTGCATCATGTCGCCGTTGCGCTCAAGGTAGGCGCGCGCGCCGTGCACCGCGTGTGACGGATCATGGAATTCGAACATGGCGTCGGCCCCGGTCTCCGCCGGTGCGAACTGGGCGAACTGTGCATCGCGGCACAAGTTAGGGCCAGAGTAGTAGTCGAGGTTCGGATCTGAGCAGTAGGGCTCGAGGAAGTTGAGAATCTGATGTCGCAGCTCGCCGCGAACGGGATGCGCCTTGCCGTGATCCCGCACCACGAGGTGCACCTCTGCCTGGGGATTCTCGTATCCCCGCCCGAAGCCCATGGGATCGACCAGCGTCCCGCTCCCAAGATCCAAGCCGCCGCCGGCCGCTGAGCGATAGATCGCCCCGACCAAGCGAATTCCACCTCGATTGGTGGTGGTACCACCGGTGGCGAAGACCACGGCGATCTGTGCGGCCTCGTTGGGGGCGATCAGCCCAGGATCAGGCGCGCCATTCTCGATGGACTCTACGTAGGCCGCGCCAAAGATATCGGTCGGGCCGCACTGCTCGGCAGCGCCGGGATTTTCCGTGCAGGCATCGGGGTTGTTGAATATCACCCACCAGACGGTAATGGCGCGGCTAAAACCCGGGTCGTCGTGATGGTCGGCGACGGCCACTTGGGCACCGAGCGCCAGGGCGGAGCCGAGCAGTAGTGCGCGAGCTAGGTTACTTGAGGTCATACGGACCCTCCTTTAGTCCGGCCGGGGAGCGAGGAGTACGATCCAGCCAGCCCAGCCTACTGGCTCGCGATCGGTGTTGGCGCCTACTCGCGGCAGGGGGATAGCTCCACAAAGGGTGATGTCCCAAGCGCGGCAGGTGCCTTGTTATTTATGCGTCGCGTGACTTCTAGAACTGTCGGAACTCTAGCGCAATCGTTGCAAATAGGCGACGACTTTTTCGGATCATGCGTTGCGCATGTAGTCGTGGCCAACTCTGACTGACAAGTGCTGGTGGTAGAAGTGGCGCCACGCCAAGGCGCAGGGCGCGCCGATGGGAAGCCTCGTCGGAGTTAGCGCGCCGCCATTCGCAGCTTGATCTCGTCCCACATTCCGCGGTACGCCATGGCTGCATCACTAGTGCTCGCGAAGCGATCGACTGGCTGACGCTTGACCCCCATTCGCTCCACGTCGACGGCGTAAGGCACACCGTGGGTCAGCGGGCTTACCTTCCCGGGAAGCTCGCTGTCCATGATCTCTCGGTGCATCTGCTTGCGTCGGTCGCACATAGAGAAGAAGGGCAGCAGCTGCATAGATGAGGAACGCTTGCCATCAAGTTCTGCCAGCAGCTGCTCCCAGGTGCGCATGGACAGGGTTGTCGGCACGATGGGGATGATGAGTGCGTCTAGGCAGCGCAGCACGCTTTGCGTAAAGCGAGTGTAGCCGGCAGGGCAGTCGAGAAAGACAAAGTCGTAGTCGTGGCGCAGGGTCTTCAGGCGGGCCGCAAGGAGCTGATGCGGTTTGCTGATCTGATGCACGAGGCGCTCGAGCTTGCGGTGCTTAGGGTCCGCTGGAATCAGGTCGAGATTGGCGTAGTCGGTGCTGCGTACGGCGTGGGCGAGCCGGCCACGCTCGCGTAGCAAGCTCTTGACCCCACCACCGGCTGCCGGCTGCATACGGTAGTAAAAGCTGACGGCGCCTTGGGGGTCGAGATCCCAAACTAGCGTCCGTGCACCTTCGCAAGCAGCCAGGTAAGCCAAGTTGACCACCGTGGCCGTCTTGCCCACGCCACCCTTGATCGCGAAACTGCCGATAATCGACGTCATAAGTTGGCAAACAGGGCCTTGCTGAGCGCTCGCATCTCCTTGCCAGCGAAGGCCCCGAGCAACGTGGCCGCCTCTCGCCCAAGGCTCCGCTGCTTGCCTTGCAGCCCGGCGCGCAGCTGTCTGATCGCGCTCGCGACGGCCGGGGTCAGAGCGTCTTGCAGGCGCATCCGCTCGGACAGTGTGCTCAGCCGCTGCTCGTGAACGTAGCAGTCGTGGTGCGTGCCAAGCTGATCCTGCAGCAGTTTGAGCTGGCGGCGCAGCGCACGCACCTCGCGCCCCGGCAGGAGCGTGGCGAAGGCATCGAGCAGGTAGCGGCAACGCTTGGCGATGATGCGCGCGTCATGCAGCCCTTGCGCGTCCTCCCCGCTTCCTGCGTTGGCGGCCGCCTTGCGCAGCTTGCGAAGGCGGCGTCGGAGGCGCTCTCGTGCAAAGCCTTCGATGGGTAGCATCGCGTGCGCTAGGGGCGTGCGCCGAGGCACCGGCGAGGCAACGAAGTCCTGAAGGGAACTCACCAAGCGCTCGAAGCGTACGGATGCCAGGCGCTCGTGGAGTCGTTCGTAGGCTTGCTCCAGCTCGCGCGCGACGAAGGCCCGACAGTGGCTCGCAAAGGCATCGCGCACCGGCCCCTCGAGCATGTCGGCATACTCATCGAGGGATAGCACCAACACGTCGAGGTCGCGCGCGTCGCCGGTAATGTCCCCGAGCCACTTTAGGTCCCGGCGGTAGCGCTCGAGCGTACGCTTAGGGAACACGCCGTCGAGCTCACCGAGCAAGGCACGCGCGCGGCGCACAGAAGTGCGGAAGTCGTGAAGAAACTCCGCGTCCGTACGCGCCCGCACGCCGGGCAAATTGCACCGCATAACCCCGAAGAAGGCGGCTAGCAGCTGTCGTGCGCCCTCGTCCGTACGCGCTTGCGGCTCGAGGACCACGCGCGGGCGGACCACGTAGCTCGCCGGTCGCCGGCCACTGAACGCCAGCGCATCGACCATCAGATCCCGTGCGGCGAGCTGCAAGCCAAGCCGCTTCACCTCGCGGGTCAGCGCCTTGCAGCTTTCCTCGTAACCTCGCAGGGGCAGCAAGCGCAGCCGCCGGCTGACCACCGGAGCGGCTTTGGAATGATTGCCGTCTGCCAGACTCCCCGTCTCGAAGATCAGCTGAGCAAGCGTCTTGCCGTGTTCGTTCTCGAAGTTCAGCGTGTGTGCCTGCGTGCGCACGATCACCTGCGGCAACAGGGCGCGGGGCTCGGTGAACCCCGACAGGCGATCGCGAAACGCCCCGACAGGAAGCTCGTGAGCGAAGTGCGGCATACGCGCATTGGGCAGCACCCGCTCTGGTGCACCGTTCACCAAACAACGCCAGTGCAAGTGATTGGAGGAGCCGTTGCGATGCTCCTCCAGCACGTAGCCCTGGTTGAAGAGCCGCCAATCGAAGGTATCGAAGTAGCAGATCACCCATCGCTGGGCGCCGAGATCCTGCAGCGCAAAGCGCTGACACAGCGTGTCGGCGATGTCTGCCGCCGCGAATTCCTCGGGCAGCGCGTATTCGTGTCTCATTAATCCCCGCGTCCAGACGCGCGGGGCGTCTGCAACCGCAGCCGCTCAGCTCCCCGGCGCCGCTTGCTCGACGCCGTGCCGCCGCTTCCCGCTAGCGCGATCCATCGTCGCTTGGGAACCCCCTGGCGGAGCGACGCTCGAGGCGCCGACTGAACTGTCTGGCCAGCCTGTCGTTCAGGCTTTTTTCCCTGCGCTTCAACGCTGCGGACGCGCGTCTTGCGGCGATCGCGATCAGCGTTTCCTGGCTTCCCTGCTTTTCTCGATGAGTTGCCGGTTGCCGTTGTACGTACGTGCCGTCTGACCTCATATCCCAAGCGCTTCTCGCATCACCGAGCTGCACGTTGAGCATCAAGCGAAGCTGTGCTCGCAAATCTGCATCTTCGATCGGGGCGATCACCTCCACCCGCGATTCTAGATTGCGACGCATGATGTCAGCCGACCCTATCCAGTATTCCTCATCACCACCGTTGTTGAAGTAAAAAACTCTGGCGTGCTCAAGAAAGCGGCCAACAATACTGATCACTCGGATGTTCTCGCTTACACCAGCGAGCCCGGGCCGCAGCCGGCATGTATCGCGAATGATGAGGTCAATCGTAACGCCTGCCATCGACGCGCGATACAGGGCACGCACCACATCGACATCTTCGAGCGCGTTGCACTTAAATTGGATGCGCCCAGGATGAGTGTCGCTATGCCGCTCGATTTCGCGCTCGATGCGTGAAATCAGCCCGGCCTTCAAGGTTTCGGGGGCGCACAATACCTTCCCATAGCGTCGCGGAGTGGGATATCCCGTCAGGTAATTGAAAAGCTCTGTAACATCGGCGCCTATGCTTTCATCGCAGGTGAACAGGCCGATATCGGAGTACAACCGCGCGGTGCCCGAGTGGTAGTTTCCGGTGCCGATATGCATGTAACGGCGCAGACCGTCGTGGTCACGGCGCACCACGTGAATCAACTTCGTGTGGGTCTTTAGTCCCAAAACCCCGTAGGTCACGTGGACGCCTGCTTCCTCCAAGCGCTTGGCCCAACGGATGTTGGCCGCCTCATCAAAGCGGGCCTGCAACTCGACCAACACGGCGACGTGCTTGCGGTTGCGCGCAGCGTCCACCAGATACTGGATGACCTTTCCCTCGTTGGAGGTCCGGTACAACGTCATCTTGATAGCTAAGACGTCGGGGTCCAGAGATGCGGTACGAAGGAAGCGTTCCACGGACGAGGTGAAGGACTCGTAGGGATGTTGCACGAGCATCGGTCCGCCGGAGCGAATCAGCTGGAACATGTTGCGCGAGTCATGCGCGAGTCGCGGGTGATCAACCGGGTGATGTGGCGCGGGCTTCAGTGATGAGATATCGAGCGCGGCGATCTCGAACAGGCTGCGCATGGCGATCATCCCCCGCACGGGGTAAACATCCTCCGGCTGCAGGCCAAGCCGGGTCATTAGGGTCCTGCGCAGCTGCGGCCTCATCTGCGCATCCACCTGCAGTCGGACGATGGGCTTGAACGGCTGCTCCTCCAGGCCGCTTTCGATGAGCTCCAGTAGGTCACCGCTGTCGACTTGCGGCAGGTCCAGGCGTGCGTTGCGAGTCACGCGGAACAGGCTGCAGCTCTCCACCTGCATCCCGGGAAAGAGCAGATCCAGGTTGTTGGCCATCACGTCTTCGAGGAGGACGAAGCGGTTGCTGTGCTCCACCCGCTGCAAGCGCGGCACCACATCGTCAGTCACGGGCACCTTGACCCTCGCGATGCGCTGCTCGCGCTCCGCCGGATAGTGCATCGTGACCAGCAGGTTGAGTGCCAAGTTCGAGATGAAGGGAAAGGGGTGACCGGGATCCATGCCCAAGGGCGTGATCAGCGGATAGACGTTGCGAATAAAGTGGTCGCGCAGCTTGGTCCGCGCTCCAGGCGACAGATCTTGCCAACGACAGATTCCTATGCCGGCTGCATCCAAGTCCGCGACAACCTCCTCGAAGATCGCCTCGCGTTGGCGCTGCACCGCAGTAATCTTAGTGCGGCAGGCCTCGATCAGTTCGCTCGGCGTACGCCCGTCTGGGCTTCGATCGGTGATGCCCGCCATCACGAGGTTGCGCAAACCACCGATACGCTTCATGAAGAATTCGTCTAGATTGCCGCTTACGATGGCGAGGAATTTCACCCGCTCGAGCAGCGGCGTGCGCGAGTCACTGGCTTCGTTGAGCACCCGAAGGTTGAAGTCGAGCCAGGTCAGCTCGCGATTTAGGTACAGGGCCGGATCGTTTAAATCGATCGCGGCTGCAGCAGGTTTGGCGCGAGAGCGGGTGGGCGGATGTCGGGTGGCAGCACTCAGAGCAGGAGTCTCCTCATTTGGGGCGCCCCCCGCGGGCCCTTTGCGGCGGGACGACAAAGCCGAGACCGCGGCGCGTTCGAACCGCAGCGTCATCATCAGGCCCGGAATCGACCAGTCTACTACGCCTGGGCCGTCTTGCGACCTGACGCGTGGACCCGCGGCAGTCTCGTCATTAGACGTGCGTGACAGCCCGGGGCAGGTACGATAGATTCGAGTGAACTTCGACTTATCCGTCCACCCACCGCCCCTTCAGGAGGTGCGCATGATTGGAGAAAGTCACGACCTGGCCGAGGAATTCCCGGAGTATCGGGATCGTATCGCTACGCTGCGGGAGTCGAGCAACGAGTTCGCTGAGCTCTACGACGACTACCAACGGGTCAACAAGGAAGTTGTGCGAACGGGCCTTCGCCGCACCGTGCACTCAGACCGCTACACCACCGAGCTGAAACGAATGCGACTCCTGCACAAGGATCAGCTCTACGCAATGCTCAGGGCCTAGCACTTAGCCAAGCCTTCGCACCGGTCGAGCCGTCCACACCAGGCGGCTCGGCCGGCCGATACCTATTGGTATTGATCGGCCTCGAGTGCTCGAACAGCTCGTTCTAGCTCGAACACGTGGTTATCCTGTTCCTTCGCCGCGCGCAGGGCGCTCGCCAACCTGAAGAGGTAGTCTCGGTTAGTCCCGCTCGGCCCTTCTGCCTGCACTATTTGACGAGCGATCTGGGCTATGGGTGCGTCGCCAAGAAAGCACGGATTCGCTGCACTGGCACGGTAGGCCACAGCGCGTAGGCGCGACGGCGAGCCGTCGGGTGAAGCCACGTGCACATGCACCTCCTCGCGCTCGTAGCCCCCCTTCTCTCGATAGTCGAGCTGATCGAACACCTGGTGCTGAACCTGACTATTGATGCGATAGGCAACGCCCCAGCAACGCTGCTCCGCTGAGCGGACCAGCGTCACGACGCGACCTGGTCGTCCCGGTCTGCCACGGTGGTCTGTGGAGCCCTGCCAGAAGCGCCGAGCCCACCCGGTGATCCATCCGCCTGCGCGCTCATCGAAGGGGAAGTCTGGCCGCCAGAGCAGGGAGCCGTAGCCGAACACCCAGCTGGATACCGATCGATCTGCGGTCGGCGCTGACCTCAACGTCTATCGGAGCCCTGTTTCTTGGCGCGCGATCACCAAGCGTTGGATCTCGCTCGTGCCCTCGTAGATCTCCGTGATCTTGGCATCACGGAAGTAGCGCTCGACGGGCATCTCTTTGCTGTAGCCCATGCCGCCGTGGATCTGCACGGCATGGTGAGCAACAAACATGGCCGTCTCGGAGGCGAACAGCTTCGCCGTGCTGGCCTCGGTGGTGAAGCGTGCGCCTGTACGCGCTGACTCCATCTTGGCCCACGCGGCACGCAGCACCAGCAGGCGAGCAGCATCGAGGCGCGTCTTCATGTCGGCGATCTTGGCCTGCGTCATCTGGAAGCTGCCGATGCGCTCACCGAAAGCGGTCCGTTCCTTCGCATACTCGATCGAGGCTTCGTACGCTGCACGGGCGATGCCGAGCGCCTGCGCGGCGATGCCGACACGACCGGCGTCGAGCACGGACATGGCGATCTTGAACCCTTCGCCTTCTTCACCGAGGCGCCCCTCGACGGGGCAACGGTAATCAGAGAGTTCGATCTCACACGTAGCGGACGCCCGAATGCCGAGCTTCGGCTCGGTCTTGCCCCGGCTGAAACCGGGCTCCTGTGTGTCGATTACGAAAGCGGTGATGCCGCGCGCACCGGCATCAGCGTCGGTCTTTGCAAACAGCACCACGTAGCGAGCCACCGGGCCTGAGGTAATCCACTGCTTCTTGCCGTTGATGACGTAATGAGTGCCATCGTCGCTGAGCTCCGCGCGCGTGTTCATGTTGCTTGCGTCCGACCCCGACTGGGACTCCGTCAAGGCGTAGGCGCCGATCGCCTCACCCGACGCCACCGGAACGACGAAGCGTTGCTTCTGCTCTTCAGTTCCGTACTGGAGGATGCCGTTGCAGTAAAGCGAATTGTTCACCGAAATGATGGTGCCGTGGGCTGCATCCGCAGCGCATACCTCTTCCATCATCAGGGCATAACCGATCGTATCGAGGCCGGCGCCACCGTAGGCCTCAGGCACCTCGACTCCCATGAAGCCAAGTTCACCGGCCTTGCGGATGGTCTGCGTCGGGAACTCCCCGCTCTGATCGTGAGCAGCAGCGACCGGCGCGATCTCCTTCTGAGCAAACTCCCGCGCTGCGTCCTGGATCATGCGCTGCTCGTCGGTGAGTGCAAAATTCATGACTGGCTCCAACCAAAAAACTGCGGCGCAAGGATACCATGGGGCTCAGGTTACGGTGACGGTCGACGGATGCGCATAAGCGCTGATGCAATAGCGGTACGTAGCCTTTCGGGAACAGGATGACATCGCACCGTACGGCGCGATGATTAGGCCACTCGGTTCGCAAAGCGTTGCAGACCCACCGCTTATGACGTATACCGGTTTGTGGTTAGAAGATTACGTTAGTCGACGTCGTCGGTGATCTTTACAGGGACGTTGAGTCGGCAGCCGGAAGGCAGATCGTTGCGCGACGCAGAATCAAAAGTTTACGGGGGCGAGGCACGGCCGTTGCATTGCCCCTCGACAGGATCAGCAACGAAGTACGGCAGCACTAGTTATGGAACGTCGTCTCAATAAACGGTACAAGGGCAGCGGTTTCGTCTACGTCTGCACCAATGGTCAGACCCGGCGCAAACTCCCGATCGGCAACTTAAGTGCCCGTGGCGTGTTCGTCCGCTCTAGCGGCTACGCCTTGCCCCTCGACACCGCCGTCGACCTGGTATTCGTGGTCAACCTCGGCAGCGTCACCAAGCTCTACCATCGAAAGGCTGTGGTCGCGCATCGCTCCCGCGAGGGCATGGGGTTGTTACTCCACCGGACGATCCGACAAGGCGTCGAACCCTCCTTGCGCATGCACTCCTGAGCGGTGAGCTGCCGGTCGCGGTCCCGCGCCGGCAGCTGCATCGCGCGCCTCAGCGGGTACCACTCGCTTCATAAATTGGCTTTCCCGAAACCCACGTCGCTCCGACCCCGATCTTCCAGATTTCCTGAGACGGAATTTCTAAGGGGTCAGCGTCGATCAGGATAAAGTCCGCCCAATAGCCGCGATCGAGGCGTCCCTGGCGGTCCTCGGCGTGCGCGGCAAACGCCCCCTCGCTGGTGAATGCACACAGGGCTTCGGTGCGGGTCATCGCCTCCTCCACGATCCACCCGGCGGCGGGCCGACCGTCGCGGCTGCGCCTGGTCACCGCCGCATGCAGGCCGAAGAACGGGTTAGCCGGCTCTACGGGGAAGTCCGATCCCGCTGCGATCTTGGCGCCACCCTCGATCAGGCGTCGCCATGCGTAAGCACCGACCAGACGCTGCGGGTCCAGGCGCTTCACCGCCATGAACATGTCACTAGTGGCGTGCGTTGGCTGCATGCTCGCAATCACGTTGAGGTCCGCAAAGCGAGCAATGTCATCTGGGTGGATGATCTGGGCATGCTCAACACGGTGCCGTCGCACCGTGCGCTCATGCGGCGGCACCTGTGCGAACGCATCGAGCACCATGCGGTTGGCGGCATCGCCGATGGCATGCACGTTGACTTGGAAGCCACGCGCAGAAGTCTCCCTGACCAGGGCCGCCAGGGCCGAGTCGGCCTTGAACGCTAGGCCTTGGTTCCCGGCCTCGTCCGCGTAAGAGGCCAGTAGCGCGGCCCCGCGACTGCCTAGCGCACCATCCGCATACACTTTGACGCTGCTCACGGTGAGGTAGTCGTTGCCCTCCCCCACCAACGGCGCCTCAAGCGCGTCGCGCGCCGATTCCGCCAACATGGCGTAGACGCGGATCGGCAGCTCACCGGCCAACGCGAGCTCACGGTAGATGAGAAGATCCTGAGGCGTGATACCGGCATCGTGCACGCCCGTAATGCCTAGGCTCGCGAGCTCGGTCAGCGCCCTCACGATCGCGGCCTTGTCATCGGCTCGAGACGGCGTCGGTACGAGGAGCTCAACCAGATTGCCGGCAGCGTCGATCAGAACTCCGGTGGGGTTGCCTCGCTCGTCCACTTCCACTCGGCCGCCCACAGGCGCATCGTCAGCGCCCGTGATTTCCGCCACCGCCAAGGCCTTCGAGTTCACCCAGGCGGCGTGACCATCGATACGGCCGAGGTACACCGGGCGATCCTTGACCACACGGTCGAGATCGCTAGCCGTGGGAAACTTGCCGCCTGGCCACTGCTCCTGATTCCACCCACGACCCACTACCCAAGGTGCCTGTGGGTGAGCTTCGGCGTAGGCCGCCACGCGTTCGAGGGCCTCATCCAGTGATCGCGTTCCCACCAGGTTGACCCGGCCGCGCGCCTCGCCGAGGGCTCGCACGTGGCCGTGCGCGTCGATCAAGCCGGGTAGCAGCGTCTGTCCTGCCCCGTCCACGATCGACATGCCGACTGGCGCCGCGGCGCGTGCCCCGACCACCTCAGCCGCGCTGGACCAGCGTTCGGCCACCCGGCCCTGGGCATCGACCTGGATAGCCACGAAGCGAGCCAAGCGACCGTTCGCCTCGCAGGTGTATCCGTTTATGTTGTGGATCAGTGTCTGTGCGTGTGCCGGCCAGGCGAGCACCGCGATAAGAGGGCCAAGCCCAATCCCGCGGGCCAACAGCGACGTGGATCGAATCATGGATGGACCTCGATGTCCTGCGAATCCTTGAGCGCTATTGGCTCACTTTAGGCACCGCGCAAGGTGCCGAGGTTGGCGATAAGTAATGCCAGGCTACTCCAAAGGACTGCCTGTGCCGCCCAGCGCCACGGCAGACGACGCAGAAGGGAGACGAAACTCGCCGTACTCACTACGGTCAGACCGGTGAAGACCGCGAGCCACATGAGCTGCCCCTCTAGCTCCGCTCGCGCGGGGTCCAAGTCGCCAGAAAAGAGTAGTACGCCCTTGATCAACATGACCAGCAGCAACACGAGCAGGATGAGTCCAGATGAGCCGAACACGATCCCTGTCAAAAACGTCAGCGGATGCACGACGACGCTTTCCGTAAGCGCGCAAAGGCGCAATCGGCGCCCTTGATCGTGCGCGGAGCCGGGTCTAGTGTTGGTTTCAAGGTGCCGCGTTCGCCATCAACTGCGACTCGCAACGCAACAACTCCACAGCGCCCGAACTCGGGCGGTCTTGGCCTCAACACCACGCTAATCCCCCAGGTGAATGAACAGATGAGAAGTATTGCATTGCCCGCCCCAGCGCTACACAAGGCGCTCGCCCTGTTCACCCTGCTCTTGTTGGTCGCTGCCGCGCCCGGGTGGGCCGGTGAAGCAAAAGCCGATGAGGAGGCGATGCCGGCGGCGAAGGATAATGTGCTGGACCAGCCACTGGAAGCTCTGCAACCAGCACAGCAGCACAAGAAGATTGTGCAGGTAGTGACCGACTTGATGGATCAGTTTCACTACGCCGGCACGGAAATCGACAATGCGCTCTCCAGTCAAATTCTTGACGGTTATATCGATGCGCTCGACGGCAACAAGTTCTATTTTTTGGCGCAGGACATCCAGCGCTTCGAACGCTATCGCACCACCCTCGACGATTCCGTCCGCGCGGGGAACGTGGCTCCCGCCTTCGACGTGTTCAACCGCTACCGCCAACGGGTGCACGAGCGCATCGTGCATGCCATCTCGCTGCTCAGCGCCGAGCCCAACTTCACGATTGACGAAGCGTACTACTTCGACCGCGAAGATCAGCCCTGGGCCGGCACGACGGCGGAGCTAGACGAGATCTGGCGCCAGCGCGTAAAGAACGATGCGCTTAGCCTAATGCTGACCGGCAAGGAGTGGGACGGGGAAGACGGCGTCGCATCCACCTTACGCAAGCGCTACGAGCGCGTTCTGCGCCGGACCAGCCAGCTCACGGAGGACGAGGTATTCGAGAGCTTCATGAACGCATACGCGGACACGCTCGATCCGCACTCGAACTACTTCTCCCCGCGCAACACGGAGGAGTACCGGATCCAAATGAGCCTTTCCTACGAGGGCATCGGTGCGTCCCTGCAGCTGCGGGAAGACTACGTGACGGTAATGAACATCATCCCCGGCGGTCCCGCCGCGATCGACGGCTCCGTCGAGCAGAAGGACCGCATCACCGCCGTCGGCCAGGGCGACGAGGGCTCGCTGGTGGACGTGATCGGCTGGCGCCTCGACGATGTGGTCGAACTAATTCGCGGGCCAGGCGGCACCACCGTCCGTCTGCAGATCCTTCCAGCAGGAGCCGCGCCCGGCTCGGCTGAGAGGATCGTGGCGCTGGTGCGCGATGAAGTACGCCTGGAAGCGCAAGCGGCGAAGCGCGAAACTCTCGATATCGAACGCGGCAACAACGCTTACAAGGTTGGCGTTATCAAGGTCCCGAGCTTCTACCAGGATTACGCCGCCCGTCAGGCCGGGCGCAAGGACTACACGAGCACCACCCGCGATGTGCGCCGCCTGATCGGCGAGCTGAAGGAAGAAGGGATGGATGCGCTAATCGTTGACCTTCGCAACAATGGCGGCGGCCATCTGTGGGAGGCACGCGCCATGACGGGTCTGTTCATAGACGGCCCGGTGGTGCAGTTCCGCGAGACCAACGGCCGCGTTCGTCAACTCAGCGACATCGAACCTGGGGTCGCCTACGACGGTCCCCTGGCGGTGCTAGTCGATCGCTACAGCGCCTCCGCCTCGGAGATCTTCGCCGCCGCCATTCAAGACTACGAGCGCGGGGTTGTGATCGGCCAAAACACCTTCGGCAAGGGCTCGGTGCAAAACCTCTACGACCTAAACCGGTGGAGCACCAAGCGGGCCACCGGTGACATGGGCCAGCTCACCCTCACGATTGGCAAGTACTACCGCGTGACCGGCGGCAGCACCCAGCTGCGCGGTGTGGCCCCGGACATTCAGCTGCCCTCCCCGGTGGACGAAGATCTGGTCGGCGAGTCGACTCGCGAGACCGCGTTGAACTGGGACCAGATCGACGCCACGCGCTTCCGCCAGGGCACGCCGCTCGACACGCAGATCGTCAGCCTCGAGCGCTACCACGGCAAACGCGTTGCCGACGACCCGGACTTCCGCCTGTGGCAGACCGAGATCGAGGATCTGGAGGAGTTCAGCTCCCGCACGTCCGTATCCCTGAACTACGATACTCGCAAGGCCGAGCGCGATGACCGTCAGCAACGTCGCCTGGCACTCGAGAACGAGCGCCGCGAAGCACTCGGCATGGAGGCGCTAAAAGACGTGGAGGCCCTGGAGGACGTGGAGCCGGTAGACGTGATGCTGCATGAGGCGGCCGAGATCATCACCGACTACTCGAGCCTCTCCGGGCTGCTGCCACAGCGCACCGCGGCGAGCACGCCTGGTCCGAGCAAGGCCGAGGCGGTGATGAACTAGCCCGGTCAAGGCCCGAGTCCCGGCGTCTTATGCGATGCGCCTGGATCACTCGAGGCGAGGGGGAGTGGTGCCCAGAGGGTGCCCTCCCCCTTTTTTGTGGCACCGGCGCGAGCCCTGTCACCAAACGGGGATCGAGCGCCTACGTCTTGTTGGGATGTGCGCAACCAATCGCGGCAGTCGGACGTCGAAGGCAGGAGGATGCTCGCGGCCGTGCTGGGGACTTGCGCATACGTAGTTTGGTGTTATACTCATCTACAACACTAATTGACCACTACGGCAAACCGGTAACACGGCTAACTCTAGTAGCTGCGGACTGACCTGCACGGCGAGGCACCCCCCATGACTGACCCCAAGCTGCAACGACTGCCCCAAGCACTACCCAACGATCGAACCCTGCGCTTGCTTCCCCTGGCGCTCCTGCTCGGCTTCTCCTTGACCGCCGTGCTGACCGGCTGCAGTGCCGGCGAGGACGCGGAGCTTGCCGATGCCGACGAGGGGGAGGCTACCATTCCCGTCGAAGTGGCCGCCGTGCAGCGCGGTGACATTCTCGCCGTCTACTCGGCTACTGGCTCCCTAGAGGCCGAGCGCGACGCCGAGGTGGTAGCCAAGGTCGAAGGCCAAATCACTGAGATCCTTGTAGAGGAAGGCGATGTGGTGAAGGCCGGCGACGTCCTCGCCCGCCTCGACGGCGACCAGCTTCGCCTCGAACTGGCCCGGGCGCGGGCGTCCCTGGAGAAGCTCGAGGCGGAGTACGGACGTAACAAGGCCCTACACAGCAAGGGTCTAGTGACGAAAGAGGCTTACGACACGATCCACTTCGACGTGCGGGCCAATCGGGCCGATGCTGAACTCTCTGCCCTGCGCCTTGGATACACGCAGATCCGCGCTCCGATAGACGGCGTGGTCAGCGAGCGCATGGTCAAGGTGGGCAATACCATCACCGCCAACACCCCCACCTTCCGCGTGACCGATCTCGAGCCTCTTATCACAGAGCTTTTCGTGCCGGAACGCGAGTACCGCAAGCTCGCCGCGGGTCAGCAGGCGCAGGTCAAGGTGGACGCCCTCGGTGACGCTAGCTTCGCCGGGCGCATCGCCCGCATCTCGCCGGTGATCGATCCCACGACGGCGACTTTCAAGGTCACGGTAGAGACCACCGATGCTGGGGGGCGCCTGAGCCCTGGAATGTTTGCACGGATCAACGTGGTCTACGACGTGCACCCCGATGCCCTCCAAGTCCCGCGTGATGCGCTCGTCGACGGCGTCGGCGACCAGGCCGTCTTCGTTGTGGGCGAGGAGAACACGGCGGAGCGGCGCACGGTCGTCACCGGCCTCGACAACGGGGGGCGCGTAGAAATTCTCGACGGCCTGAGCGATGGCGAAGAAGTCGTCGTCGTCGGCCAGTCCAGCCTGCGCGACGGCGGTCAAATCAACGTGGTCAACCGCCGCGTAGAACCGATCACCGAAGCGTTCGCCGGGGATCTCTTCCAACCCTAGTAAGGGTTCTAGGTGACGGGCCGCCTGACTGCCGGCGGCCCGCTCACCCCGCTCAACGCCACCCCTAGCCTCGTCCACCAGGGCGCGGCCTGCCACTATTCCGAGCGCCTAGTCCACGGGAGGATCCGCGCATGACTCTCGCCGAACTCGCTACCAAGCGGCGCGTCACGGTCATCATGTTCACGACGGCAGTGATCCTCTTCGGCCTGGTGTCCCTAGGGCGGCTCAACGTCAACCTGCTGCCGGACATCGCCTACCCTACGCTCACCGTGCGCACGGAGCTCACCGGCGCAGCACCCCAGGAGATCGAAAACCTGCTCAGCAAACCGATCGAGGAATCGGTGGGTGTGATCAAGAATGTTCGCCAAGTTCGATCCGTCTCCCGCTCCGGTCAGTCCGATGTGATCTTGGAGTTCCTCTGGGGTACCAACATGGATCTGGCCGCAGTTGACGTGCGTGAGAAGCTCGACACGCTACAGCTCCCGCTGGAAGCAAAGCGCCCATTACTACTTCGCTTCGACCCCTCCTCGGAACCCATTATGCGCCTGGCCCTAATGGACACGGCCTCGGACGAGAGCCAGGTCGAGTCCGGTGAGGCGCGTCTGAAGTGGCTGCGGCGTTTCGCCGAGGACAATCTCAAGACCGACCTGGAGGGAATCGAGGGTACGGCCGCGGTGAAGGTGAGCGGCGGTCTGGAGGACGAGATCCAGATCCTGGTCGACGAGGACAAGGTAGCGGCCCTCGGCTACTCCATCGATACGATCGCACAGCGGATCCGGGCGGAGAACGTCAATCTCTCTGGCGGTCGCCTCGAGCAGGGCTCACAACGCTTCTTGGTGCGCACGCTCAACGAATTCACTAGCATTGAGGACATCGCCCGCACGATCATCGCCACGCCAGAGGGGCGCACCGTATTCCTGGATGATGTCGCAACTGTCATTCGCGGCTACAAGGAGCGAGAGGCCGTCACCCGAGTCGACGGCCGCGAGTCCGTCGAGCTTGCGATCTACAAAGAAGGCGATGGCAATACGGTGCAGGTCGCCTCGCGGTTGCAGACGCGTCTGGAGACCGTCCGTGAAGCGCTGCCCGAGAGCCTAGAGCTTAGAAGCCTCTACGATCAATCGCGGTTCATCAACGCAGCCATCAGCCAGGTGCGTAACGCCGCCCTGGTCGGCGGCCTACTCGCCGTGCTGGTGCTGTTCCTTTTCCTTCGCGACCTCCGCTCGACGCTGATCATCGGGCTCACGATCCCGGTTTCGGTGATCGGTACCTTCATCGCCATGTACAGCTTCGATCTCACGCTCAACATCATGTCGCTGGGCGGTATCGCCCTCGCGGTCGGGTTGCTGGTCGACAATTCCATCGTGGTGTTAGAGAGCATCTTCCGCCGCCGAGAGTTCGGCGAGGATGTCGTGAGCGCAGCCCAGCATGGCACGGACGAGGTTGGTACTGCGATCACCGCTGCCACCTTGACCTCGATCGCGGTGTTCTTCCCAATGGTGTTCGTCTCTGGGATCGCCGGTCAGCTGTTCCGCGATCAAGCATTGACGGTGACCTTCGCCCTCGCCTTCTCACTGCTGGTCGCGGTCACGCTGATTCCGATGCTCGCCTCCGTCGGCGGCGGCGAACGCTTCCAAGAAGCGAGCGGCGCGGAACCGCCGGGGCGCTTCACCCGCGGCTTCTCGTTCGTCGTGCGCTGGCTTGCCCGCGCCGTCGGCGCCGTGACTTGGGTCGTCTTCAGCCTCCTGCTGCGCCCCTTCACCTGGCTGTTCCGACGCGCCTACGAGTTGGTTGCCGGCGCCTACCGGCCGGTGCTCGCAGGCGCCCTACGCCATCGCCTAGTGGTGACGTCGATTGCGGTGGCAATCTTCGCCGGTACGATGACCCTAGTACCTCGCCTGGGCACGGAGCTGATTCCCCAGCTCAGCCAAGGGGAGTTCAACGTCGACCTGCGCCTGGCCCCTGGCGCGCCCCTCGCGAGCACGGATAAGGTGGCCCGAGAAGTGCAGATGGCGGCCCAGGATATCCAGGGCTACGACCGTGCGTTCTCCGTCGCCGGCACTGGCAATCGCCTGGACGCCAACCCCGTGGACGCCGGCGAGAACACGGCCCAGCTCAGCATCAAGCTCGAGGCGGGGGCCAAGCGCGCCGCGGAAGCCCAGGCGATGCAGGTGTTGCGCGAGCATCTCGAGCAGCAGCCGGGCGTCGAGTACGAGTTTAGCCGGCCTGCCCTGTTCTCCTTCAGCACACCCCTGGAAGTTGTGCTGCGCGGCTATGAGCTCGATAAGCTGCAGGCGACCAGCGAACGCGTTGCCGAAACCCTACGCGGCTCGGATCGCTTCGCCGATGTGCGCACCACCATGCAGTCTGGCCAGCCCGAGATCCAGATTCTCTTCGACCACGAACGGGCCGCGCGCCTAGGCCTCGCGGTGAGGGATATCGCGGACGAGGTCGTGGCCAAGGTCCGCGGCGAGCTTGCCACGCGCTACACCCTGCGCGACCGCAAGATCGACGTGCTGGTGCGCTCCCTAGATACGGAGCAGGCCTCGATCCAGGAGGTGCGCGAGCTGATCGTCAATCCCCTATCCGAACGTCCCGTCACCCTCGAGGCCGTGGCCGATGTGCGCATTGCCGCCGGACCCGCGGAGATCCGCCGCGCCGATCAGGAGCGCGTCGCCTTGGTTCGCGCGAACCTGGCTCACGGGGATCTCGGCGAAGCGGTCGATAAGCTCGACTCATTGCTCGCCAACGTACCCATGCCGGGCGGCGTCACCGCTCAGATCGGTGGCCAGAACGAGGAGATGGAGGCGTCCTTCCAATCCATGCGCTTCGCCCTGTTAATGGCGGTGTTCCTCGTATACCTCGTGATGGCCTCACAGTTCGAGTCGCTCATCCATCCGTTCGTCATTCTGCTCACCGTGCCGCTAGCCCTGGTCGGTGCCGTGCTCGGACTCACGGTCACCAACACGAGCATCAACGTCGTCGCGCTCATCGGCGTGATAATGCTCGTCGGCATCGTCGTCAACAATGCGATAGTACTCGTGGACTACATCAACCAATCGCGGATGAAGGGCATGCCACGAGAGCAGGCGATCATGGAGGCGGGCCAGGCGCGCCTGCGGCCAATCCTCATGACCACGGCGACCACCGCCCTTGGTCTGCTGCCAATGGCCCTCGGCATCGGTGAAGGAGCCGAGATCCGAGCACCGATGGCCATCACCGTGATCGGCGGCCTGCTCGTGGCCACGGTGCTGACCTTGGTCGTAATACCCGTGGTGTATTCGCTCCTAGACCGCAAGCGCTACGCCGCCCCCGCAAGCAGCAATAACAACGCCCTGGCTGTCAGCTAGGCCCGACGAGCATCAAGGAGATCAGCCGATGAAGCACACGCGTCTGGCCCTCAGCCGCCCCGTCGGCACCGTGATGATCTTCATCGCCTTGGGTCTGGTCGGATTCATCTCCGCGCGCCAGCTGTCCCTGGAGTATCTACCGGACATCCAGTTCCCTGGGTTGTTCGTGCAGATTCCCTACGCGGGCTCTACGCCTGAGGAAATCGAAGAGCGCATCACCCGACCCGTGGAGGAGGTGCTGGCTACGCTGAGCGGTGTCAAACGCATCGAGTCGACCACGACGCAAGATCAGGCCGAGATCTTCCTTGAGTTCGACTGGGACACCGACGCCTCCGCCGGGGGCATCGAGGCGCGCAGCAAGATCGATGCGATTCGTGACGAACTGCCCGCCGATATCCAGCGCATCTTGGTCTTTACCGGGTCGCTCGGCGATCAACCGATTCTACAGCTACGTATCTCCTCTGAGCGCGATCTTTCAGATGCCTACACGATGCTCGAACGCGAGCTTAAGCGTCCGATCGAGCGCCTACCAGGGGTGTCGCGGGTGGAGCTCCAAGGGGTTGAGCCGCGCGAGATTCGCATCCTATTGGATTCCGATCGCGTAGCCGCCTACGGGGTCGACCTGGGCGCCCTCGTCGAGCTTTTGCGCAAGAGCAACTTTGCCGTCAACGCTGGTCGAATCACCGACGGCGGGCGACGCCTGAGTCTGCGCCCCCAAGGAGAGTTCCGCTCCCTGGACGACGTGCGCAACATCGCGGTCAACGGCAGCGTGCGCCTGGGCGATATCGCCAACGTCAGAGTCACCGCCCCGGAGCGCGACTACGGACGCCACTTGAACGGCACCTACGCGATCGGCTTAGCCGTGTTCAAGGAGACCGAAGCCAACATGGTCGACGTCGCCGAGCGGGTGGTTGAGGAAGTCGAGCGCATCGGCGAAAAGCCCATGATGCGCGGCGTATCCCTGTTCGAGTTGGAAAATCAGGCGGATGGGGTCAAGACCTCGCTCGCCGACGTGCTACGCTCCGGGCTGATCGGCGCCCTCCTCGCCATCGCCGTACTCTACCTATTCCTGCGCCAGCTCTCTACGACACTGATCGTCACCCTGTCGGTGCCCTTCTCGCTGCTGATCACCTTGGGTGTGATGTACTTCTCCGGGCTCACCCTGAACATCCTCACCATGATGGGCCTAATGCTGGCGGTGGGCATGCTGGTCGACAACGCCGTGGTGGTCACGGAGAGTGTCTTCAAGTACCGTCAGGAACACCCTGATGAACCGCCTACGCAGGCCACTATCAAGGGGGTAAGGAACGTGGGCATCGCCGTCCTCGCCGGCACGGCCACGTCAGTCATCGTGTTTCTCCCGATCTTGTTCGGGATCAAAGCGGAGATCACGATCTTCCTTTCCCACATGGCGATAACCATCGTCGCCTCGCTTGTCGCCTCGCTGATCATTGCGCAAACGCTAGTGCCGATGCTCGCTGCCCGCGTGGCACCTCCGCCACAGAGTCAGCGATCGAGTGTCATGCGCCGGCTCACCGACCTCTATGTGCGACTGCTCGACGCCTGCCTGCGCCGACCCTGGCTCTCCCTCTTTGCGATCGTAGTGATCGTGGTGAGCGTAGCGATTCCGGCCAAAGTGGTCACCTTCGATATGTGGCCGGAAGACGGGCAACGACGGCTGATGCTCCATTACCACGTCGACGGCGTGTACCCCGTCGAGCGTACGGAAGCCCTGGTCAACGACGTGGAGGCGTTCCTAGACGCGCATCGCGAGGAGTTTGAGATCCGCGACGTCTACAGCTACTTCGATACGGTCCAAGCGCAATCATCAATCTTGCTGTCGCCTAGGGAAGAGGCTGTGCTATCGGCCGCTGAGATCAGAAAACGCATCGAGGACGGGCTGCCGACCCTGGCGATCGCCGCCCCAAGCTTCGAGCAAAATCGCCAAGGCGGCAGCGAGGGGTTCAGCCTACAACTCAGCGGCGACTCGATGGACGTGCTAGCGCCGTTGACCGACGAGCTGGTGCGCGCGCTGGCTAGCATCGACGGGCTCACCAACATACGTTCCGACGTCCGTGACGGCGATGAAGAGGTACGGATCGTCGTCGACCGCGAGCGAGCGATGAAGTTTGGCCTCTCGGCGCAGACCGTCGCCTCCTCAGTCGCCACCGCCATGCGCGGGGAAAACCTGCGCGAGTTCCGCGGCACCGATGGCGATGTCGACATGCGCCTAGCGTTCCGCGACACCGACAAATCCGATCTCGAGAGCCTGCGCCGCTTGCCCCTATTTGCCGCCGACGGAGAGCAGATTTCCCTAGCGGCTGTCGCCGACCTGCAGGTGGTGAGGGGTGCCCGCCGGATCAAGCGCGTGGACCGGGCGACCGCAGCCGTGATTAGCGCCGACCTGCGTGACCTTACCCTCGATGAGGTCAAACCACGCGTTGAGTCCCTCATGGCACAGTTCGATCTGCCGCCTGGCTACAAGTGGAAATTTGGCCGTGGATTCTCGCGAAATGACGAGACCGGACAGATCATGCTCGTCAACACCTTGCTCGGAATTGCATCGATATTTCTGGTGATGGCCGCCCTGTTCGAGTCCACGCTCCTGCCGATGTCAATCATCACCTCGATCGTGTTCTCAATCATCGGCGTGTTCTGGTTCTTCATGCTGACGGGCACCTCGTTCTCGTTCATGGCGACGATCGGGATCCTGATCCTGATCGGCGTCGTGGTGAACAACGGCATCGTACTCGTTGATCACATAAACAACTTACGACTCGAGGGCGTACCGCGACGACAGGCGATACTCGATGCGGGACGCGATCGCCTACGGCCCATCCTGATGACCGTGGCCACCACCGTGCTAGGGCTGCTCCCGCTAGCTGTGGGCGACACGCAGGTCGGCGGAAACGGCCCGCCCTACTACCCAATGGCGAGAGCCATCATCGGTGGGCTGGTGTTCTCCACCGTCACCTCCCTGCTCATCGTGCCACGCGTATACGTGTGGTTCGATCAGCTGGATAACTGGTGGCGCATGGTGATCCGCACCGCATTCAGGACGGCCCGCACCGCCTAGCACGATGCGGCCGAGAACGCCGGGCTAGCGAATTCTTATACTAGGTGATGAGGGCCTCGCTGGCCGACCAGTAGTCGTCAGCGAGAATATTAACGTCGACCTGAACGCCGGCCTGACCTTGGTGAAACTCCAGCGGAAAGGTCGCCATGGACTCGACCGTTGGCACGGTCGCCTGATCGCCCTGAAACTGAGCCTTCAGCTTCAGGTGCCGCGCACGCAGCTTTAGCTCATCCGCGTAACCGCGCTTGTTGGCCATCTGCTGCATGGATCGTTCGATGATCTCCATTAGTGCTTCACAGTCGCGCTGGGAACCGTAGGCCACCTCCGTGACCGACGCCGACATCGCCTTGCGACTGAACGCGGCCAAGGAGTTTTCCGAGAACTCGACGAAAAGATACTGGGCAAAGGCCAGCACCGCGAGGTTGATCTTGCGCCTCGCCTCCACGCTCAGACCTGAGAAATCAGGCGGCTGTTGATCTAGCTGCGCCTTTCGCTCCTGGCGAAGCTGATCGACGCGACCGCGGATCTCCGTGACCACCGCTTCCTGGTGGGAGAGCTCATCGCGGACGCCGCGACGCTTGAAGTGATTCCAGAATCCCTTCAAGGCCTTTAGCCGTGCCTGCTGATCAAGAATCGTCTGCCGTTCTCGGGCGTACTCTTCGCCGATGCGCGCTAGACGCTCGTCGAAGACTGCTAAGCTTTGCTGCTGTTGAGCGCGAAAGCCCTGCGCTCGATCATCGCGTTCGCGACCTAAGTGTTGCTCCTGAAGCTGCTCGGAGAATTCTATCAGCTGGTTATGGCAGAAACGCCACAGGCCACGAAGCTGGAAGTACACCAGCGCCGGGTATGCCGTCTCGCGTTCGCTCAGGCGCTGCTCCAAGGCAGCCAGTCGTTGGTTGCTCTGCGCTGGGTCCGCCTCGATGGCAGCCAGGCGCTCGCGAAGGTGGTCACACTCCGAGCGCAATTCGGAAAAGGCTTTCTTCAGTTCGGCCCGGTTCTTGAAAAGCGCTACCAGACGGTCGTCCGCGTCCCCGTTCGTGGGGACGGGATCGAGGCCCGTAACCTCATCCAAAGCGACGGGGCCAGCTTCGGCCCCGGTGGGGCCAGCACGTTTGCGCACGAGTTTTGAAAGCAAATCCGGCATCACTGCGACAGGCCGTTGGAACGTCACCTAGCCCGTTAGGGCAAACCGCGAATAGTAATGGCTGGCACGTCCCCGCGTGGGCACACGGGTCACACAATGGTGGCTACCGCGTTAGCGCAGGTGCCCCGCTCCAACCGCGAAGCGATGGCCACGATCCGCGCAGTACTCCAACCACTTGTTGAGCATGATGTTCCGAGTCCACCGACGGCGCAACTCCGCGCCCGTGTGAGTATCGAAGTGACTCAGTGCGGGGTGGAACCTTCGGCCACCGCACGCCATCGCCTCGGCGAGACGCGCATCACGGTAAACACGCACGCTCAAGTCGGGGTCAGCGACTTGCTCATCGTGCTCCACGAAGCGGTAGGTGAGGTGCAGGGTGGTGGTGTAGGAGCTGACCTCGGTCACTCTCAGGTAGAGAGTGCAATCGCCCTCCACATCGGAGCGGTAGTCGCGCCCGACAACTCCGAGCCCACCCAGCGGTTCGATGATCCAGGATAGACGCAGGAAGTTACTCTCGTACAACGACATGAGCGCCGCAAAACTCTTCGGCGGCGCGAGCGTTGGCGTGAGTATGGCGCTGTCGGCGACCACGAATCGCTGTCTCCGGTGGGTCACTTTCGCTGGACTATAGCATAGGGATCTGGCGCTACCGCCAGCGTGAGTAAACCATGACGAGACCCATGTCACCGAGCGCGCTTCCGCGGAGATTGCGCGGGCCCAACCCTTGCCTGGAACCGCGACTTCGTGTAGGGGTTTGTGCGTTACACGGTATTCTCAGCGCGCGTTGCCTGCGCAGCCCCACGGCTTGGCCCGCTACCGTACCGCAAGAGCACTAGTTTATGGATCCGATCACCGTCTCCACCGTCCCCTTCGACGATCAACGCCCAGGTACGGCGGGCTTGCGCAGGCGCGTAGCGGTGTTCAAGCAGACCCATTATCTGGAGAACTTCGTCCAGGCCACGCTGAATGCGTGCTTTGCGAAGGGCAGCACTCTGGTCATCGGTGGAGATGGTCGCTACTTCAACGACCGCGCTATTCAATCGATCATCCGCCTGAGCGCTGCGCACGGCATCGCACGGCTGATTATCGGCCGCTGGGGCTGGTTGTCCACCCCGGCCGCAGCGAATCTGATCGCCACGTGCGACGCGGATGGCGGATTGATCCTAACCGCGAGCCACAACCCGGGTGGCCCGAGTGGCGACTTCGGGATCAAGATCAACGTGCGTGGTGGCGGGCAGGCGAGTGCGAGCTTGGCAGACGAGATATGGCGGCACACGAAAACCCTGCGAGAGTATCGCCTCGTCGAGGCTCCCGACGTCAGCCTGGAACAACTGGCCCAGCACGACTTCCACGGCATGCGGATCGACATCGTGGAGCCGCTGGCGGACTACTGCGCGATGCTGGAAAGACTGTTTGATCTTGATCGCCTACGGGAATTGATCGGACGCGGATTCCGTATGCGCTTTGATGCGATGCATGCGATTACCGGTCCCTACGCCAAGCGCTTGCTGGAGGGCACGTTAGGTGCGCCGCCAGGAACCGTGATCAACGCGTCGCCCAAGGAGGACTTCGGAGGCGGTCACGCAGACCCGAATCCCGTGGACGCTGCGGCTCTGGTCGATTTCATGAGCGGCGACCGGGCGGTCGACTTTGCAGCCGCCTCCGACGGCGATGGTGATCGAAACATGATCCTCGGTCGCCGCTTAGTGGTGTCCCCGGGCGATAGCTTGGCGATGCTCGCAGCACACGCCACGACGGCACCTGGCTATCAGGGTGGGCTGGCGGGAGTAGCCCGCTCCATGCCCACAGCGCGCGCGGTCGATCGCGTCGCGCACGCCCTGAAGATACCGTGCTACGAAACCCCTACGGGGTGGCGATTCTTTGCCTCCTTACTGCAAAGTCAGCGCATCACCCTGTGCGGCGAAGAGAGCTTCGGCACGGGCTCGAGCCACGTGCGCGAGAAGGACGGTCTGTGGGCCGTGCTGTTTTGGTTGAACGTGATCGCGGTGACCGGGCGCTCTATCGATCAGCTCGTGCGTGAGCACTGGGCCCGCTTTGGCCGCGACTTCTTTGCCCGCCACGACTACCACGTGGGCGAACGTGAGCGCGCAGCGCAAGTGATGTGCTCTCTCGAAGAGCGGCTAGGCGCCCTCGCGGGCAGCAGAGCAGGCGCCCTCACGGTGGCCAACGCGCTTCGCTTTGACTATACGGATCCGGTGTCCGGAGAGGTCGCCACCAACCAGGGGCTGATCGTCCACTTCACAAACGGAGCTCGCGCAGTGTTTCGACTCTCCGGCACTGGCACCGGAGGTGCGACGCTTCGCCTGTACGCGGACCGTCACGTCACCGAGCAGCGAGACCTCAACCGGGACCGTCACACGATGCTCGGCGAGACCACCACGGCGGCCGCAGAGCTGGCTGAACTTGCCCGCCACACGGGCCTGGATCGACCGAGCGCGGTGATCTAGTCGCGTCGGGCGCGTACGGGCAGGCGCATGCGACTGACCATACGCGCCGCCACCTCTTCGACGGAGGAATGGGTGGTATTGGTGTAGGGCACCGCGTGGCGTTTGAACAAGGCTTCGGCCTCGCGCACCTCGAAGCGTATCTGCTGCGGCGAGGCGTAGCGACTGTTCGGCTTGCGATCCTCGCGAATCTGCACCAGGACCTGCGGCTCTATCGTCAGGCCGTAGAGCTTGCGCTGATAGGGACGAATCGGTGCCGGCAACCCTCGCCCATCGCGATCGAAGTGCTCCTCCGTGAGGGGGAAATTGGCAGCGAAGACGCCGTAGTGCAAAGCGAGGTAGAGGGAGGTCGGTGTCTTGCCGGAGCGAGACACGCCCACCAGAATCACGTCTGCGTCCTCGTAGCTCTTCGGCTGCAGGCCATCGTCGTAGGCGAGGGAGAAGTTGATCGCATCGATCCGTGCCCGATAGACGGCGTCATCGGCCTGGCCGTGGGCGCGGCCTGTGGTATGCGTGGACGCGACCCCGAGTTCCTCCTCCAGGGGACCGATGAAGGCGTCAAAAAAGTCCAAGAAGTAGGCTTCAGCAGTCTGCAGAACGTGGCGGATGCGATCGTCGACGAAGGTCGCGCAGACGAGGGGCCGCTCCCCCTCGAGTTCAGCGGTCAAGTTGATCCGGCGGATCGCTTCGCGGGCCGCTTCGTCATCGGAGACGAAGGGCATCGTGATCATCCGAAACTCGATGTCCTCGAACTGGGTCAGCAGGCTCCGCCCCATGGTCTCAGCGGTGATTCCCGTCTGATCCGACACGAAGAAGACCGTGCGCTTTTTCGCCGCTGCCGCCACCGGTGCACGTTCCTGAGCTAAAATGTCCGACCGATTTTGCGTCGCTGAGCGGAGAAAACCAAGGCCGTGACCCAGTACGTGATCCCCTTTCAGGAGCTAGGACTTGATGACCTGCCCCAGGTAGGCGGCAAAAATGCATCCCTCGGCGAGATGATCAGGGGCTTATCCAGCCTCGGCGTCAGCGTGCCCGATGGTTTCGCCACCACCGCAGATGCTTTCCGTGAGTTCCTACGCCAGGATGGCCTCGATGCGCGGATCCGCGAGATTTTGGACCATCTAGACACCAACGACGTGGAAGCCTTGGCATCCACGGGCAAGCAGATCCGCGAGTGGATCGGCAGCACCCCGCTGCCCTCTGGCCTACGCGAGGCTATAGGTAAGAGCTACCGCGATATGTGCGAGCAAGAGGGCCGTGAGATCGACGTAGCCGTGCGCTCCTCGGCGACGGCCGAAGACCTGCCGGACGCATCCTTCGCCGGCCAGCAGGAGACTTTCCTGAACGTGCGCGGCGTGCAGGACGTGCTAGATATGGTGCGTACGGTGTTCGCCTCCTTGTTCAACGATCGCGCCATCTCCTATCGCGTACACAAGGGATTCGTTCACCACGAGGTCGCCCTGTCCGTCGGCGTGCAGCGAATGGTGCGCTCTGATCTAGGGGCTAGCGGCGTGATGTTCACGATCGACACCGAATCCGGCTTCCCGGACGTGGTATTCATCACCTCCGCCTACGGCCTTGGCGAGACCGTGGTCCAGGGAGCGGTCAATCCAGACGAGTACTACGTTTACAAGCCCGCTCTGGAAGCGGGTAAGTTCCCAATCCTGCGCCGTAACCTCGGCGGCAAGGCGATCAAGATGATCTACTCGGACGGAGGCGCCGACCGCGTACGCACGGTCGATGTGCCAAGCGCCGAGCGACGCCGATTCTCCCTCACGGACGAGCAGGTACAGTCCTTGGCCCGTCAGGCCATGATCATCGAGAAGCACTACCAACGCCCTATGGACATCGAATGGGGCTTGGACGGGAGCGACGGCCAGCTGTACATACTGCAGGCGCGCCCGGAGACGGTACAGAGTCAGTCGGGTGGGCGCATCGTACGCTGCAAGCTCAAAGAGCGCGGCGAGGTGCTCACCTCCGGGCGAAGCATCGGCAATCTGATCGGCAGCGGCCCCGCTAAGGTAATCGGCGGTATCGAGCAGATGAGCCTGGTGCGCGAAGGTGACGTGCTCGTCACGGACATGACCGACCCCGATTGGGAACCGGTGATGAAGCTCGCCTCAGCCATCGTCACCAACCGAGGCGGGCGCACATGTCACGCCGCGATCATCGCCCGCGAGCTAGGCATCCCCGCTGTGGTTGGCACCGGCGACGGCACGCGCCGCATCGAGCCGGGCGCGCCGGTAACCGTGTCTTGTGCGGAGGGCGACGAGGGCTTCGTCTACGGCGGGCGCCTGGAGTTCGAGCGCAGCGAGCTCGCCCTGGATAAGATGCCCGACGTACCCGTCAAGCTAATGATGAATGTAGGCAACCCCGACCGCGCCTTCGACTTCGCCATGCTGCCTCACCGCGGGGTGGGCCTGGCGCGCCTGGAGTTCATCATCAACCGGATGATCGGGGTGCACCCGAAGGCCTTGCTGGAGTTGGACGCCGTGGACCCATTCGTTCACGACGAGATCCGTTTGCAGATGGCGGGCTTCGACGACCCCGTGGACTTTTACGTGCGGCGCCTGGCCGAGGGCATCGCCACGATCGGCGCGGCCTTCGCCCCGGAACCCGTGATCGTACGCCTCTCCGATTTCAAGTCTAACGAGTACGCCAACCTAATCGGCGGTGACCGCTACGAGCCGAACGAAGAGAACCCAATGCTCGGGTTTCGTGGCGCGTCGCGCTACATCGCCGAGGAGTTTCGCCCTTGCTTCGAGCTCGAATGCCGAGCCCTGCGGATGGTGCGCGAGGAGATTGGCCTGAACAACGTGTGGGCCATGGTGCCCTTCGTACGCACGGTCGGCGAGGCAAAACAGGTACGTGACCTCCTAGCGGCCAACGACCTGGAAAGCGGCAGGCACGACCTAAAGATCATGATGATGTGTGAATTGCCCTCGAATGCCCTGCTCGCCGAGCAGTTCCTCGAGTTCTTCGACGGTTTCTCGATCGGCTCCAACGACCTGACCCAGCTGACGCTTGGCCTCGATCGCGATTCCGGCATCATCGCCGAACTGTTCGACGAGCGTGACGAGGCAGTGAAGATGCTGCTCACGCGCGCCATCGACGCCTGTCGCAAGGCCGGAAAGTATGTGGGGATCTGTGGCCAGGGGCCCTCGGATCACCCGGATCTCGCCCAGTGGCTGCTCGATCAGGGAATCGAAAGCATGTCCCTAAACCCCGACACGGTCGTCGAGACGTGGATCGCCCTAGCGGAAGGTCATGGCAGAAAGGCCGGCGGATGATGCGACAGCCGGTCGCGGCGAGGACCGTGCTCCGGAGGATAGCGCGCATAGTCACGCGGCGGGCGAATCCGCGGCGGAAGGCGCCGTGCTACCGACTCCGCTTGCGGCCAAAGAGCGCCCCGATGCTGAGCTAGCAGACGAGGACGACCCGGAGTACCTCGCACTACCCGGTCGCTGGGGCCTACTGCGAGATGCCGCGGCTTTTCAGGTGAAGTTGGTGGTGGATGGATTGCGCGACGTGCTGCTAAGTCCCCTGTCCCTGATCGCCGCCATTGCCGGCCTAGCTCTCGGTCGCCACGAGTGGTTCTACGACCTGCTGCACCTCGGCCGGCGAACGGAGCGTTGGATCGATCTGTTCAGCGCCGCCCGTCGCGTGGGCGAGGCGCAGTCTCAGGCGCCGTCCGAACGGGCTCGTGAGGCCGAGCATCGGCGTTACTATCGACGGCCACCCTCACCGGTGGGCACGCAAGAAGCTCCCGATCAGCACCGAGAGAACTCGCAGCCGCCTCGTCTGCCGGAACAGCCGCGAACCTGGTATAGCGATTCGCGCTGGAGCAACGAAGATCAGAAAAACGTCGACGCTGAGTCCATCGACGATCTCATCGGGGCGCTCGAGAGTCGCCTGCAGGAGCAGTATCAGCGCGGGGGCGTCACGGCGCGCGCCAAGCATACGATCGACCGTATGCTCGACGCCGTCGAGAAACGCTACCGAGAGGGTCAGCGAACGCCCCCGGAGTCCGACACCTAAGGGCCCTTCAGATCCCCCGCTAGGGATCTGCTTCGGCGACGACGATCGCCAGACGATCCCCCCGAGGCGAAATCGCCAACCGGTTGATCTCGCCGCCAGGGACCGCGAGGTCGCCCACTGCCAACCACCGCACCTGGTCAGGCGCAAGGCGAAGCAGGGTCTGGCCCAGCACGGTGAAGGCCGCGCCGCTCGCCGGATCGATCGCGAAGTCACCGCTTCCGTCCGGCGCCATCGGTGCCCAGGTCGACACCTTACCTGTAGCCACCTCGTACCGTCGCAGCTCGGGGTTGCGCGCGTCGTGTGTTTGGACGAAGACGACGTAGCGCCCGTCGGCGGATCGGGCGAGCGCGCGACCGATGTCTTGTGCGATAGGGGTGAGGGGCGACGCCCCCCCGCTCTGCGTACGGTCCCCGCGGTCGGCAAGCACCAGGGCGAGGGGATCGGCGACGAGGAATAGGGCCAGGCTCGTCTCAGACACCCACGTGTGATAGCCCACGTTGTCGAGCCTCGGCAACAGGCGCGTGACGTCCGTGCCGACACCGGTAATGCGCCAGAGATGTTGAGCGCCATCGGGCTCTACGCGCACGGTGGACAGGCCTCCCCCGGGCATCGGCGTCGGCGAGTATTCACTCATGGTCCGCGTCGTCGTAAGCCGCACGGGTCGAGCGCCTTCTTCTACGAGGGAAAGGCGGTAGATGTCTGCCTGTCCGTCCTCACGAATCGACGTGTAGAACAAAGCTCGGCCATCGGACGAGAAGGCGGGCTGGTTGTCGTAGCCAGCCCGAGCTGTCACGTTGCGCGGGCGTCCCAGCAGCACGTAATCGCCGTCACCGCCGAGGGTCGCTAAGTAGATATCCGTTTGCGGCGCGCCGGCTGACACGGCGGTAACGGCGGCGGGCGCTCCGCCCTCGCCCTCCTCGGCCATGGCCTGCGGTGCGTTCAGGGCCGTGCTCGCCAACGCGCCGATGGCCAAAAGGAGTTTAGTAGCAGTCACCACCACTGCCCTCGATGGACCGAGCGAGTACTGCTCGCAGCCGAAGACCCTCCAATACCGGGGGTCATGTCATCACGATGGCGCATAGGCAAGTCTCCCTGGGGGCCTGTGGCCCGTGGCGAGTAGTGTTTCAAGGGTGCCAGCCCCTGCATCCGAGGTCACCCCGCGGCTGCCGGCTACGCGACCGACCTTGGCCGTGCGGCATCTCCTTAGCCGCCACTAGTGCTGCATCGCAGGCGTCGTCACACTGCTCGCGCTAGAATAGGCGTTCTGCGCGCGAGGTAAATCCATGGTCATCACCCGGCAGGCACTTTCCAACCCCGTTGCGGTCGTGGTGGCCGTGCTCATGGTGTTGCTGTTCGGCAGCATCAGCCTGTTCGGCCTGCCCGTACAGATGATTCCCACAGTGGAAACCCCGCGCATTCAGATCCAGACCTTCTGGCGCGCGGCGGCGCCGGAGGAGGTGGAATCGGAGATCATCGAGCCCCAAGAGGACGCGATGCGCGGACTGCCGGGACTTAAGCGGATGACCTCTTCGGCGAGCCGAGGCAACGCCAACATCGATCTTGTCTTCGACATAGACGTCGAGATCGACCGAGCACTCATCGAGGTGATGAACCGCCTTAACCGGGTGCCGAGCTACCCGGCGGACGTCGATGAACCCATCATCAACGTTGGCCAGGATGAGAACCGCAACGCCATCGCGTGGTTTGCTGTGCGTCCCCTGCCGGGGCAGACCATCGACATGGCAGCCCAGCAGGACTTCGTGGACGATGTGATCGTGACCGCCATCGAGCGCGTGCCAGGCATCTCCAGCTCATCCGCCTTCGGTGGTCGACCCTCGGAGGTTCGCATCACCTTCGATCCCTACAAGGCAGCAGCTTACGGCATCGAGATCCCCGCCCTCGCTGCCCTTACCGGTGGTAACAACGACACCTCCGGTGGCTTCAGCGAGGTCTTTCGCCGTCAATACACCCTACGCTTCGCGGGCAAACCGAGCTTAGAGGGATTCGGTGAACTGGTGTTGGACTGGGCCGACGGCTCGCCCGTACGCCTGCGCGACATCGCCAAGGTCGAACGCACGCTGGTCGATCGGAGCGGGATTCTGAGCCAAAACGGCGGCCCCTCGATCGCCTTTAACGCGCAACCACAGACCGGCGTGAACGTGTTGGAGGTGATGCGGGGACTGAAGGATACCGTTCAGTCCCTCAACGACGGCCCCGTCGGTCGCCGCGGCATGTTCATCCGACAGGTCTACGACGAGACCGTGTACATCGAATCCTCGATCAGCATGCTGCGCACCAATCTGCTTCTCGGCATCACCCTGGCCGTGGTGATTCTGTGGTGGTTCATGCGCAAGCTGAGACCGACGGTGATCGTCGCCCTCGCCATCCCGGTGTCCCTGTTCTTCGCCTTCACCGCCCTGCAGTTCTCCGGTCGCACGCTAAACATCATCTCCCTCGCTGGCCTTGCGTTCGCGATGGGGATGGTGCTGGACGCCGCGATCGTGGTGCTGGAGAACATCGTGCGCCTGCGTGAGCAGGGAAAATCCAGTGCAGACGCCGCCCACGATGGCGCGGCGCAGGTATGGGCCGCTCTCGTGGCCTCCACCGCCACCACGGTGGCCATCTTCCTGCCCATCTTGTTCCTGCGCGACGTTGCGGGGCAGCTATTCGCGGATCTGGCCTTCACCCTCGCCGTGGCGGTGGTCACCTCACTGCTCATCGCCATCACGATCATACCCACCGCCGCCACGACGTGGCTGCGCAAGGTGCAGCTCACCGACCCCCACTCGAGTTGGTGGGACCGCGGCTCGCGCACGGTGATGGCGCTTACGGACACACCGCGCAGACGCTACTTCTGGATCGCCGCGCTAGTCAGCGTTGCGATCGGCCTGACGGTCTGGCTCAAGCCCGAAGCGGACTACTTGCCCGAAGGCCAGATGAACTTCGCCTTCGGCTTCATCCTGCCGCCGCCCGGGCAGAGCATCGACACCACGGAGACGGAGTTCGTTGATGTCGTCAATGAGCGCATGAGCCGCTTCCTCACCGGTGAAGCCCAACCGCAGATGCGGAACTACTTTCTTGGCCTGTTTGGGAACTTTGGATTTTTCGGTATGCGCGCAACGGACCCTAAGGACTCCGATGCGTTGATCGAAGCGGTAAACACTACGGTATTCGAAGATCTACCGGATACGATCGCCTTCGCCCAACGCTCGTCGATATTCGATCGACTTGGCGGTGGGCGCGAGATTGAGGTGACCATCCAGTCCCGGGACATCGAAGCGACCTTTGCCGCAGCTGGCGCGGGCCTAGGGGCCATTCAGCAGGCTATCCCCGGCTCCCAAGTGCGACCAATCCCTGGCCTTGAGTTCGCCGAACCCGAGCTACGCATGGTGCCAAACGATCGGCGCATCGCCGAGGTCGGATGGGATCGTAAGAACGTCGCCGATGTGGTCCGTGCCCTTGGCGATGGTCTGTTTGTTGGCGACTACTTCGATGGCGAGAAGAGCTACGACGTCGTGCTCCGTGGGTCGGACTGGGCTACCCCCGAGACCTTGGCTGCCACTCCCCTGCAGACGCCGGCTGCAGGGGTTACTGCCCTCAACGAGGTGGTTACGATCGAACGCACGTCCGGCCCCAGCGAAATTCGCCGAGTCGATCGCCGACGCTCTGTCACCCTCGCGGTCACTCCACCGGATGTCTCCCTCGAGGAAGCCCTCGCGGTGCTGCAGGAAGAAATCGACCCAGTGATTCGCAGCCAGCTGCCTGAAGATGGCGAGGTCACCTACTACGGTAGCGCCGATGAGCTCGCCATCGCCCTCGGCAACATGGCCCGCAGCTTTACCCTCGCCGTGGCCATCCTGTTCCTGCTGATGGCAGCGCTGTTTCGGTCCTTCCGCGACAGCGTGCTGGTCATACTCGCCTTGCCACTGGCTACCGTGGGCGGCGTCGTAGCCTTACGCATCACAAACTTCTTCGTGTTCCAGCCGATGGACCTAATGACAATGATCGGCTTCATCACGCTGCTCGGCTTGGTGGTGAACAACGCGATCCTGCTCGTGCATCAAACACGCATGTCTGAACGCGACGGCATGACCCGGCGAAACTCCGTGGCGCAGGCCGTACGCCTGCGCTTGCGCCCGATCCTCATGAGTACCCTAACCAGCCTATTTGGTATGCTTCCCCTACTGTTGATACCTGGGCCCGGCACGGAGCTGTACCGTGGTTTAGCGGCGGTGATCGTCGGCGGCATGACCGTCTCTACCGTCTTCACCCTGATTCTCTTGCCGAGCCTGCTGCGCATCGGCGAGGCGCGAATGGCACCCGATACTGAGCCCACGAACAACAGCACGAGCGGTGGCCCCTTGCGTGAGTCCTACGCTGAGAGGCACTCCTCCCTATGACCGAAGCTACCTTTTGCACCGACTGCCCTCGCCGGACGGCGAGCGGCACGCTGTCCCTGTTGCTGGTGATGGCGGCGCCGAGCTCACTCGCTCAGGGGCAGCCTCCAGAGGGGTTTCCGCCGCCGCCGGTGCGTGTGGAGCGCGCACAGATCACCTCCCTGGCACCCACGATTCCCGTGCCTGGATCGGTGATAAGCCGCGATGACACCCGCCTCGCGGCAGAGGCAGCAGGCCGATTAGTGAGCCTTGCCGAGGTGGGCGATCGCGTATCGGCCGGCGATGTCATCGCCCAGGTGGACGACGCCCTGCTGCGCCAAGAACGGGCCCAGATCAACGCGGAACGCGCCCGCGCCGAAAGCCAGCTAGCCTTTCTCGAGCGCGAAGTAGACCGCCTCACCACGTTGGCCGCGACCAACGTGGCGGCGGAGCGAGAGCTCGACGACACGCGATCCCAACGCGACGTCTCCGCCCGCGATCGCGATGTGATCGATGCGCGCCTGGCGCAGAACCAGATCAACCTCGACCGGGCCGCGTTGCGGGCACCCTTCGGCGGCACGATCACCCAACGGTTCGTCAATCCGGGCGAACGGGTGGCGGTCGGCGACCAGGTGCTGCGGGTGGTCGGCAACGAGCGCATCGAGATCGTGTCGCAAACCACCGTCACCGCCGCGCGCTATCTCTACGTGGGTGGCAACGTGAAGGTCGCTGACGAGACGGGGCGTCGGGGCGACGGCCTCGTACGCACGATCGTGCCATTCGGAGACTCCACCCGTCACATGTACGAGATGCGCATCGACGTGCCCGCCGAGGATTGGTTGATCGCGCAAGCAGTAGTGCTGCAAGTGCCGGTGTCGGTGCCCCAGGAGGTCTTGGCCGTGCCGCGCGATGCCCTGGTGTTGCGCCAGGAAGATACCTATGTCATGCGCGTCAACGCCGATGACACAGCGGAACGTGTGGATGTCGGCACCGGGCTCTCGGATGGGGCTCTGATCGCCGTCACTGGCGACCTGCAGCCTGGGGACCGGGTGGTAGTGCGTGGTGCCGAACGCCTCATGCCCGGCACCAAGGTACGGGTGCTGGCCGCCCCGGAACCGCTCGGTCCCGCCGCGGTAGAGGTCAGCGAGGAAGGTTAGGCGCTGCCCGCCGAGCGCCAGCGAACGAGCAAGTTATTGGCCGGCATTTGGTGGACTTCCTCGCAATGGAGCTGGGCCTTCGCCGCCAGCGCATCGAGGGCCTCTAGATCACGGATACCCATGTGGGGAGCAGACTCGCGCAAGGCGCCGTCGAAGCGCTCGTTGCCCTCACTCGTGTGTTCACCGCCGCGCTTGAAGGGGCCGTACAGAAGAAATACCCCGCCGGACAGTAGACTTCTCGACGCCAGCGAGACCATCTGAGTGACCTGCTTCCAGCTCATGATATGGGCCGTATTGGCGCTGTACACCGCCTCCACGGCAGGTCGAAACGCCGCTTCGAAGTCGGCGACGTCAAGCACGTGTGGCCCCTCGACGTTGTCCAGAGCAGCTTCCTCACGCCACGCCTCAATGCCCGCGTGGTTTTCGCGTCGATCGCTCATAATCCACGTGAGGTGCGGCAGGGCCGCCGCGAAGTAGACGCCGTGCTGCCCCGTGCCTGACCCAATTTCAAGTACACGCGGCCTGACCCATTGCGCAAGAGTCGGGCGCAATTTCTCGAGTATGGGGTCGCGGTTTCGCTCGCAGGCGGGGGCGAACGGTTTCATTCGCTGGATCTCACAGCCGTCGAGACGAGCTAGTTGTTGGGCAGCGAGATGAAGTGCTCCCGATAGAAGCGAAGCTCTCGGATAGACTCGCGGATGTCGTCCAGGGCCACGTGCGGTGCGCGCTTTTCAAAGCGGACAGCCATGTCCGGTGCCCAGCGCTTGGCTAGCTCTTTGAGCGTGCTCACATCAAGGTTTCGGTAGTGAAAGAAGCGCTCGAGATCGGGCATTAGACGGGCCATGAAGCGCCGGTCCTGGCAGATACTGCTGCCACACATGGGAGAGTTACGGGGGGGCACGAGTTGGCGCAGAAAGTCCAGGGTTTGGTCCTGAGCCTCTTGCGGAGTGGTCGTGCTCGCACGCACGCGATCGAGGAGACCCGATTCCCCATGCGTGCGCTTGTTCCAATCGTCCATTCCCTCCAGCACCTCGTCGGGCTGGTGAATGGCGAGGACAGGACCTTCGGCGATCAGCCCGAGGTGCTTATCGGTGACCACGGTCGCGATTTCGATGATCTGGTCATTCACGGTGTCGAGACCGGTCATTTCCAGGTCTATCCAGATCAGGTTTTCAGGGCTTGCTACCATACGATAGGAGTCTAGCAGCGCAGCCGCCCGAGCGCCTATGCTTGCGCCACTCTTGCAAACACGCGCGGGCGCCCACACCTCCACCCTGTCTAGCGCGGAAATCTTGAGCGCAGTAGGGGAATACCACTACCATCGGGGCCCAACGACACGCCCAGACGGTCTCGAACGCGAAGCTAATCAACGAGCTAGGACACTACCCAACGATGCACTGGATGACGCCCCTTTTCCTGGCCCTGCTAGCCGCCACCACTATCGTGCGCCTGTGGCTCAGCAGCCGACAGATCGCCGCCGTACGCCGCGGTCGCGAACGTGTCCCAGCCCCCTTCGACGACACGATCTCCCTCGAACAGCACCACAAGGCCGCGGACTACACGATGGCCACCACGCGCCTCAGCCGCGTCGGTACCTTGGTGGACGCGATACTGCTGCTCCTGTGGACCCTCGGCGGTGGCCTGATGCTCGTGCACTCGCTCGTCTCCGCCCTCAGTCTGGGCCCCCTGCTGACGGGCACCTTGGTGACCTTGTTGGCCTTCATCGCGATGTCTGCGCTCGAATTGCCCCTAGCGATCTGGCGCACCTTCCGCATCGAGGCGCGCTTTGGGTTTAACCGCATGACCCCGAGCCTGTTCATTTCCGATCAACTCAAGTCGCTCGTTTTGATGGCGGTGCTCGGCACGCCCATGATCGCTGTGGTGCTGTGGCTGATGGCCGCGGCAGGCAGCCTGTGGTGGTTGTACGCGTGGGTTGTGTGGGTGGCGTTCAGCCTCGCACTGTTCTACCTGTACCCGGCGTTCATCGCTCCCCTGTTCAACCGCTTCACCGAACTCACGGACGCTGGCCTGAAGGCGCAAATCGAATCGCTCCTGCAGCGGTGCGGGTTCAAGAGCCAGGGTGTTTTCGTAATGGACGGCTCACGCCGCTCCAGCCACGGAAACGCCTACTTTACCGGCATGGGCAATAACAAGCGCATCGTCTTCTTCGACACGCTACTCGAGTCCCTCAACGGTCAGGAGATCGAGGCCGTACTGGCCCACGAACTTGGGCATTTCCGCCGTCAGCACGTGCGCAAACGCCTAATGAAAAGCTTCGCTATGACCCTAGTTGGCTTAGCCTTGATCGGCTGGCTGCGTGCGTCACCGGATGCGATGGCGGCGCTTGGGATCACCGTGCCGACCGATGCGCTGGCCCTGCTCCTCGCGCTGGTCATCTCTCCGGTCTTCACCTTCCCGATGACGCCGATCACCGCTGCCCTCTCGCGCAGAGACGAGTTCGAGGCGGACGAATACGCGGCGGAGCAGTCCGATCCCACGGCGCTGATCGAAGCCCTGGTGAAGCTCTACCGGGACAACTCGAACACCCTGACGCCGGACGAGACACACTCGCGCTTCTACGACTCCCACCCTCCCGCCCCGATTCGCATCGCACGCTTGAGTCAACTCGCCAACAGCCGCTGAGCCGATATACCTGTGCCCGCTGGAGGGCGACGTCGCGAGCGGCGAGCGCAGGAGGCGCGAGGAGCGCACACGAGCGGATCTTCGCAAGCCGCTGAGGCGGGCCTGGTGGTCGCCAGCTTCGGCCGACGCTGCCTGGTAGAGGAGCTAGGGGCTGCGCCCCGTAAGCGCCACCGCTGCGTGCCGCGGGGGCGCAAGCTGCGTATCGTCTGCGGCGATCAGGTGCGCTGGCAGCGGGCCCAAGGCGGTGCGCGCGACGGCCAAGTGCTCAATGTCGAGCCGCGTGAGAATGCCCTGGAGCGTCCCAACCTTCGCGGCTTCAACGAGGTGCTGGCAGCGAATCTCACCCGTCTAGTGGTCGTCGTTGCACCGGCCCCCGCACCAGACCCCTTCATGGTGGATCGTTACCTGGCGCAAGCTGAGCTCATGGGATGCAAGGCGCTGATCGTTCGCAGTAAAGCAGATCTCCCCTCACCGAACGACAGCGGTCTGCTCGAACGCGCATTCGACGAGTGGCGCCACGCCGGCTACGAGACCTTACCCGTGAGCGTCGGCGAGGCGTCCGCCATCACGAGGCTCAGCGACGCCTTGCGGGACGACACCTCGATTCTCGTGGGACAGTCGGGGGTGGGCAAATCATCGCTTCTAAACGCTCTGGTGCCTGACCTGCGGCTCGCCACCGGCGAGCTGTCGGAGAGCTCCGGCGAGGGGCGCCATACGACCACCGCTGCCCACCTTCATCACCTTCCCCGGGGCGGACAGGTGATCGACTCACCCGGGGTGCGAGACTATGCGCCAGGTCGGGTCGCGAAGGCGGACGTGGCAGTGGGCTTTCGAGAGATTCGTGCCTTGGCACACGGCTGTCGCTTCCACAATTGCCTACACATGCACGAGCCAGGCTGTGCGGTACGCGCAGCAGCGCAGGGTGATGGGCCGCATTCACTCGCCCCGCGTCGCTACGAGAGCTACCGCCGCCTTGTTCGCCTAATGGAAACGCTGAGTCGCGGACATCACTAGGGATCAGACCCAGCGCGAACGGGCGCGTATGGGCTTACCCCAAGAGCACCGGTCTGCCAGCGTACATAGCCGGGGCCGCGACCTCTCAGAAGCGTTGGCGCCCGGACAAGGCGTGAGCCAGAGTGCCCGCATCCACGTACTCCAGCTCTCCGCCAAGGGGAACGCCGTGGGCGATGCGCGTCACCTGCACGCCAGCCTCGCGGGCGAGCTCTCCCACGTAGTGCGCCGTGGCCTCGCCCTCGACGGTCGGGTTGGTGGCTAAGATCAGCTCGCGGGGTGTGCGTTCGCTGAGGCGCTGTTCGAGTACATCGAGGCCAAGTTCGGCGGGGCCGATGCCATCCAGGGGCGAGAGGTGCCCCATCAGCACGAAGTACTTACCCGAGTAATCCGCGGTCTGTTCTATCGCAACCACGTCGGCAGGTGACTCCACGACGCAAAGTAGCCCGTCATCGCGGCGCGGCGATGCGCAGATAGCGCACAGGTCGACTTCACTTAGCATGCGGCAATCGCGGCAACGCCCCATCCGCTCTGCCGCATCTGCCAGCACGCTCGCCAGCGTGCGAGCCGCCTCCCGATCGCGGTCGAGAAGATGGAATGCCATGCGCTGCGCGCTCTTCGGACCTACCCCCGGAAGGCAACGCAGTGCGTCGATGAGGCGCGTAAGCAGTGGCGAGTAGATCACAAACGTAAGTGCGGGTTCAGAAGGGGAGCTTCATACCGGGAGGCATCAGGCCTGCGGCTAGCCCCGACATACGCTCCTTGGAGGTTTCCTCAACCTTGCGCAGGGCGTCGTTGACCGCCGCGGCGACGAGATCCTCGAGCATCTCCTTATCTTCCATCGCCGACGCATCATCGATCGTGATCGACTTCACCTCATGCTTGCAGGTCATCGTCACGTTCACCATGCCACCGCCGGACTGGCCGGTCACCTCAACGTTGGCCAGCTCATCTTGCGCACGCTGCATGTCGGCCTGCATCTTTTGCGCCTGCTTCATCAGCTTGCCGATATCGCCCTTCATGGTTGTCCTCTTCTGTAACGTTGTGGTGAGCGCCCAACCGGCGGCTCGCCCGTGCTAACGGCCACCTGCTTCACGCACATGCGGCGCCTGAGCTGGGGGGCGCCCGTTCCCTGATGGAGCGCTGTCCTTCGCGGTGGCAACGGTGCTCACGGCGGTGCGCGCTGGCGCTTGCCGCGGCTGCACTGTCTCTTCGATGAGCTCAGCGCCGAACGTCTGCTGGAGCGCCCTCACGTAAGGGTCTTCGCGCATGGACTGCACGGCCTGGGCGTGGCGCTCAGTGCGAGCGATCTCGGCTCGCTGAGCGGCCGTCTGCGTCTGCGGCTGTCCGACTGAAAAGTCCAGGCGCCAGCCCTGGTCAGCGCGGTGCTCACGCCATGACTGTTCCATCGCTGAGCACTGCTGAGCCGTCAGCAGGTGCTCACGTGTCTCATCCACCTGTAAGCGCAGGATCTTACCGTCGACACCAATGATCACGCTGTTGTCGGCGAGCTGGCGAAGCATTCCGCTCGCGCCCAGCGACTGCGCAAAACGCTCCCAGTCTCCTTGCTGCGGTGGATCCGCTGGGGTCGGTGTCGTCCTTTGCACGACATCCGCAACGATGGCTGGTGCTGGCGCAGGCGCTGCGGAACTTGGCGACGCCGCAGCGTCGATCGAGGAGGTGGGCGCTGCGGGCGCGAGCGGCGTCACCTTCGGGGTGGGCACCTCAGCAGCCACCTTCGACTGACCTTGGATCTGTGGCCTGCTCTCCTTCGAGGCTACCGTCCGGCCCGCAGACGAGACACCGTTAGGTTGATCTTGGCTAGCGGGTGTGGGCGACGCCGATGCCTTGGAAACGGCGGCCTTGGCCGCCCCTGATCGCGACGCCGGCTTACCCCTTGGGCTGGACCCGCTGGCGCTGGCGCTATGCCCTGAATCATCCTCGCCCCCAACCTCAACCTGGAATGCGAGCATGCGCAGCAGGGTCATCTCCAACCCCAACCACGGCGTTGGCGCCAGGGGCAGATCGCGCCGGCCGTTCACGGCGATTTGGTACCACAGCTGAACGGCATCCGCCGGCGCCCTGGTGGCGAGCGCATGAATAGCCTCCGCATCCTGCACCCGTTCCGCCAAGGCATCGGGCACCACCTGGGCGAGCGCCAGCTGCTGACAGCCACTGGCTAGCTCACTGAGGACGCTGTCCGCGCCGAGGCCTCGCTCCGCGAGCTCGCTCGCTACCCCCATGAGCGCCGCCCCGTCGCCATCGGTCAACGCCTCCAGTAGGCGCAAGACGTGGGTGCGATCGACGGTGCCCAGCATGTCGGCAACCGCGTCCCGCTCGAGGTTGCCACCGGCGTGAGCGATCGCCTGATCGAGCAAGCTAAGGGCGTCGCGCATACTGCCATCCGCCGCGCCCGCGAGGAGCGACAGAGCGGACGCCTCGTGGGCATAGCCCTCGGCGTGTGCGATGCGTGTCAACTGCGCCTCGATCACCGTGGGCGGCAAGCGCTTCAGGTTGAACTGCAAGCAGCGTGATAGCACGGTCACCGGCAGCTTCTGCGGATCGGTGGTCGCGAGCAGGAACTTCACATGGGCTGGCGGCTCCTCCAACGTCTTCAACAGCGCGTTGAAGGAGTGCGTCGAGAGCATGTGTACCTCGTCAATGAGGTAGACCTTATAGCGCCCGCGCGTCGGTGCGTACTGCACGTTGTCGAGCAGCTCGCGCGTGTCGTCCACGCGTGTGCGCGAGGCCGCGTCGACCTCCAGCAAGTCCACGTAGCGGCCCTGGTCGATCTCCACGCATGCGCTGCACTCACCGCACGGAGTTGAACTCACACCGCGCTCGCAATTGATCGACTTGGCGAAGATACGCGCCAAAGTGGTCTTGCCCACGCCGCGGGTTCCCGAAAACAGAAACGCGTGGTGCAGGCGGTCGTTGTCGAGGGCGTTAATCAGGGCACGCAGTACATGCTCCTGGCCGGCGACTTCACTGAAGGTCTTCGGGCGCCACTTGCGCGCCAGCACGAGGTAGCTCATGCCGAGCGATCGTCCTGCTGCGTGAGGGGATGGGCGACGAACTGGCTCATGGCGCCGAATTTAGCACGCTCAGCTACCGCGGACCGGAGTTCCCACCGATCGAGTTGGAGGCGGCCCGCGCCAGTCACACCCCGGCGCCCGGTATGACCGCTACCGCTGCTCCCTTCCGGGCCTGACGGGGTTGACGGCTGACCGCCGCGAGGGGACCGACGCGGCCCACCATAGCGAGCTGCTAATATTACCATCGCGCCGGCCCAGACGACATGCCCTGCGGTAAGCTAGTCGCCCTTCTGCCCCCATCTTGGAGCGACCAGAATGGCCGAACGTAGCACCCCCACCTTCCCCGTCGTGGGCCTCGCCCTCGCCAACGAGCAATTCCGCGACGTGATCAAGACGGGCACGAAGTTGCAGGTCGTGCTCATGAGCATCCCCGAGGGCGAGGAGATTGGCGCCGAGGCCCATGAAGGCCATGACCAGGTGCTAGTGTTCGTCGAAGGCACGGGCAAGGCCGTCCTCGGCGGGGAGGAACGCGTGGTAAAGGCCGGCGATCTGGCCTTCGTCGCCTCCGGCACCTACCACAATTTCATCAATATCGGCACCGGGCCCCTGAAGCTCTACACCCTCTACGGGCCACCGGAGCACTCCGCCGGCACGGAGCACGGCACGCGAGCCGAGGCGGAAGCTGACGAACACGATCATTAGGTAGCTTCAGAGCCCTCTAGCCGGCGGACAGGAGCCGCTGGAGTTCCGCCTCGTCCGTCTCACCCCACGCCTCGCCAGCGGCCGCGCGCGCCTGCTCCATGAGCTGGCGCGCCTGCGGTCGGTCACCCTCAAGTTCGGCGTAGCGCGCACGGGCCTTCAAGCCTAGGGGGCTCGGTGGGAACTCGAGCAGGCGTCCGATGAAGGGCGCCGCCGCGGCCACATCCCCCAAGGCAAGCTGGCTCTGCGCCAACTTTGCCAACAACCCCGCCTCCTTACTGCCCCAGCTAAGCGCCTCCACCTGTTGCAGGGCAGCCGAGTACTGTTCGAAGGCAAGCGCCGCGTCGCTGGCCGCGAGCGAGAGGTCGCCCTGAAGCTCCAATCCCTGCACGTGCACCTGGGCCAGTCCGTCGTCCTGGGCTGACGCAGCAACCACGGCTCGGGCCATCTTCCCTGCCTGTGAGAAATCGCCCTGTGCCATGCGCACACGGCCGACCTGCACGTCAGTCTGCAGCGAGTGGAACCGATCCTGGATCGCGTCGAACACCCCGCTCGCCTCTCCCAGGTGACTGGCGGCCGTGGGCAGATCACCACGCGCAAGCTCGATCTCGCCGAGCAGTGCCAGTGCCCCCCCTTCCCAGAGGCGATCGCGCGCCTCGCGGGCCACGGCCAGAGCAGCTTGCGCCGAGGCCTCGGCAGCGCCTAGGTCGCCGCGCTCCTGGTACAGGGCGGCCAGCAGGTTATGGATGCGGCCAACCCCAGTGCGATCGCCGATCTCCTCGCGGATCTCCAACGACTGGCGATGATAGGGTTCGGCGTCCTCCAGCCTGCCCTGCTGGCGGCGAAGGTAACCGAAGTTGTTCAGCGCCATGGCCTCCAGGCGCCGATCACCCACGTTGCGCCAGGACTCCAAAGCTCGGGTCAGATGGCCCTCCGCATCTGCGTAGCGTCCCTCGCTCATCGCGATGTTGGACAGGGTGTTGTACACGTATCCGGGGGGCGGATCGTAGCCGGCCGCCTGGTAGGCGAGCTGCGCACGGCCGAGCAGGGCCTTCGCCGCGGACAGATCCGGCCGCCCCTTCTCCAGGATAGCGAGGTTAACGAGAGTCTTCGCCTGCACCTCAGCGCTCTCGACGGCCTCAGCGACCTGAAGACCTCGGGTAAGGGTGCTGCGCGCCAGATCTGGCGAGGCGGTGCGTAGGTACACGATGCCGAGGAGATTGAGTACCTGGGCGAGCTCGCGGTTCGGCGCTCGCGCCGAGTACTCCTCGTCCATCGCTAGCAGCAGCGCGGTGGCCTCGTCCGTGCGCCCGAGCAACCTCAGGCAGAAGGCCTGATCGAAGCGCGGTAGGAATAGTCCGGGATCCTGAGTTCGCGCCACTTCGAGCAGCGGCAGCGCCTCAGCGCAGCGTCCTTCGAGCGCCAAGCCCTTGCCGCGGGCGTAGGCCTCGTTGACGAAGGCGTCACCGGAGCCCGCATCGCTCACCTCTAGGCGCCGCTGGCCCACCAGGCGCGCACCGACGCTGCGGGTGACCGCCTCAGCGAGGCGCAAGGTCTCATCGCCCAGCATAGTCGAGCGACTGGGCGTGTCTTTCGGACCGAACAGACTGAAGTCCATTCGCAGCGCACCGGCATCCTGCGTGAGGCGCATCGCCAACACGTGAGTGGCCCCGTAGGCGCTGCGCAAGCGCTCGCGCACGGCATCGCCCACTGCTTGATCGGTGAGGGCCACGCCGCTGCCCAGGTTCTTCGCCAGCTGCACCACGTTGGCATCACTCAGGACATCCACGCCCAACTCGGCGAGGCCGTTGCGCGCCAGCGACATGAGTCCGAGATCGACCCAATTTAGTGCGTCGTCCCCCGTGTCGTTCACTACTGGCAGGACCGCCACGCGCAACCCCTCCGCGCGGGCAGGCTCCGTGGTGGACTGCCCGATCCACCAGAACGAAGCGGCGACCAGGACAAGCGCCGCGGCCGCGAAGGGCAAAAGATGCGTGCGTGACCGCTCGGCTGGCGCCGCCGCGACGGTGGCTGGTGTGGGCGCCGGTGGCGGGGCCGTGCTCGGCAATGTATCGGCCGCCTCGGCACCCGAAACGATGGAGCCTGGCAGCCCTGGCGGGGCAAGAGGGCTCGGGGCGGTGACCTCACCGAGGAAACGGTACCCATGGCCGTGCACGGTCTTGATCAGACGCTGGCCGGTCGCATCGTCATTAACAGCGCGGCGCGCCTTCATCACGGCCCGCGTAAGGGCGGTCTCCGAAACGATGACCCCGGGCCACACCGCGTCCTGAAGTTCCTCCTTTGACACCGCCCGCGCGCGGTGCTCCACGAGGTAGGCGAGAAGATCGAAGACTCGGGGTTCGACCTGGCGTGGAGCTCCAGCGTGGCGCAGCTCGCGCCTGTCCGGATCGAGCACGTACCGCTCGAACTGCATGGGGCCGCTCAGCATCGAGCCCGCGCACTGCGCCATAGGGGCCGCTTCTGCTCCCACCGCCAACCGCCCTGGGGCCCGCTTGGACGGGCCAAAAACCCACGTACCTGCATGATTTTATTCACGTCGCCCAAATGGTCAGGGAAGCGTCAGGGAATGGTCGTCACAGAGCTGAGTGTACGGCCTACCTTGCCGAGCACACCAGGGCTGCGCACGCTCGTCTCAGACCTGGCGCCTACCAGTCCCATACGTCTTGAGGCCCGTTGGATACCCCGCAAACCACCCTGAGGAGTCCGTCATGTTGAAGCGTATTTGCCCGTTCGCCTGGTCCCTATTCTCCTACGCCGTCTTCTTTGCCACCTTTCTGTACGCCGTTGGGTTCATCGGCAATCTGTTCGTGCCGAAGGGTATCGATTCCGTACCGGAGCTGCCGCTGTGGCAGGCGATCGCCGTAAACGTCGCTCTACTGCTGGTGTTTGCCCTCCAGCACAGTGTGATGGCACGACCAGCCTTCAAACGCTGGTGGACGCAGTTGATTCCGGCCGCGGCAGAGCGCGCCACCTACGTGTTGATGTCCTCGCTGGCGATGCTGCTCCTGTTCTGGGGCTGGCAGCCGATCGGCGGCGTCATCTGGCAGGTCCAATCAGCCCCCTGGGAAGCTCTGCTCCTTAGCGTATACCTGGGCGGCTGGCTGCTGCTCCTAGCCGCTACGTTCATGCTCGATCACTTCGAGCTCTTCGGTCTGCGCCAGGCGTGGCAAGCAATCCGAGAGAAGCCCGCCGTGGCCCCCCAGTTCAAGACGCCATGGCTCTACAGCCACGTGCGTCACCCCATCTACGTGGGCTGGCTAACGATCGTATGGGCGACGCCAACGATGACCGCGGCACACCTGCTGTTCGCCCTTGGTTGTACCGCTTACATCGTCGTCGGCACGCTGCTCGAGGAGCGCGACCTGCTGCGTGCACACCCGGAGTACCAGGAATACCGGCGGCGCGTCCCGATGCTCGTGCCGTCCCTGCGCAAGCGCTGGGTCGCCGACGCGTCGCCTGTTGCTCCCGCAGCAGTGGGCGAGGCATGAGCGCCCGATCGGCGCGCAACGCCGTCGCTCCGATCAGCAGCTCCACCTGGGGACCCAGGCTCACTGCCGCCGGGATCGGATTCTTCTTCGCCAAGGGAATGCTGTGGCTTTTGCTGGGTGCCACCCTGTGGCGACACGGCACTTAGCATCGCCGGGCTGCTCCGCTATCGGCGGAGCAGCTGCCTCAGAGGCGCCAGAGCTTGTGAATCCGAACAGGCGCTTACCGCGATTATGCAGGGGACATTCACCACGCCACTGGGAGATCCTCGACGTGAACAAGTTCTTGAGTCTGGTCGCTGGCCTAATCGCCACGGCACCCGTCCTGGCCTGCGAAAGCACGCTCCTCGACCACACCTTCGATCGCCTTGCCTCGGATGAGCAGGTCAACCTCTGCGAGGCCTACTCTGGCAAGGTCGTGATGGTCGTCAACACCGCCTCGAAGTGCGGCAACACGCCGCAGTACGACGGTCTGGAGAAGCTCTATAAGGAGTACGGCGACGACGGTCTGGTAATCCTCGGCTTCCCGTCGAACGACTTTGCCGGTCAGGAGCCCGGCACAGAGGAGGAGATCAAGAGCTTTTGCCGACTCACCTACGGCGTAGAGTTCCCGATGTTCGAGAAGAGCACGGTGAAGCGTAAGAACGCAAACCCGCTCTTCGCCGGCCTAGCCGAGGCCTCCGGCACTTACCCTACCTGGAACTTCCACAAGTTCCTGATCGGTCGCGACGGTGAGCTGATCACCGAGTTCGCCCCGCGGACCAAGCCCTACGACAAGCGCATCGTAAAGGCCATCGAAAGCGCGCTAGCGCAGGAAGGCTAGGAGCTCTCGGCGTCGGCCCCGCGCGTGCCGGCGGGGCCGAC